>CAVABC010000066.1:0-18200 GCA_963586665.1 Acutalibacteraceae bacterium | reverse complement strand
GGCTACAAGCCTGCTTGAGGATGATTTTAAAGATAAGGTTAAATCATCTGATAACGCGGCAGAGCTAAAGGAATATATAAATAAAGTTATGACGGAGGAAAACTAATATGAAGATCGTAGGAATTTCAGCTTGTCCTGCAGGACTTGCACACACACCAATGGCTGCAAAGGCTCTTGAGAAAGCCGGAAAAGAATTAGGCTATGATATCAAAATGGAGCAGCAGGGCAGTATGGGACAGATCAATGCCATCACAAATGAGGAGGCACAGGCCGCTGATTTTGTTATCATCGCATCAGATCAGAAGATCACAGGAATGGAGAGATTTACAGGAAAGAAAGTTATCCGCGTGGATATCAATATCTGCATCAAAGCTCCTGAGGCTGTTATCAAAAAATGTGTGGCAGCAGTAAGCCAGCAGTAAAAAATATATTAACGGGAAGGTACAATAAAATGAAAAAGTTTTTAAAAGAAGCAAAAGGTCACCTTATGACCGGTATCGGTTATATGCTTCCGCTTATTATCGGAGCATCACTTGTAGTAGCAATTCCAAAGCTCATCGCATTATGCTTTGGAATTACATCTCTTGATCCATACGCAGATGGAACAGGAATCTGGCACATTATGAAACAGATTGAGAACGTAGGTTGGACAGGAATAGGCCTTATAAATACTGTTCTTGCAGGATTTGTAGCATATAGTATAGCCGACAAACCGGCTATAGGAGCAGGTCTTATCGGTGGTGCACTTGCTTCAAACACATATGCAGGCTTTCTTGGGGCAGTTATCGCAGGTTTCCTCGCAGGATACTCAGTAAAATGGGCTAAAGAGCACATCAAACTTCCACAGTCAATGCAGAGTGTTATGCCGCTTGTTATATGTCCATTCATAGGCACCGGTATCGTGGCTGTAGTAATGGGAGTTATACTTGCCAATCCACTAGCGGCAATAAATACATGGCTTGTAAATTGGATCAGCAGCATGTGCCAGAATCAGAGTTCACAGCTTGTTATGGCTATTATACTTGGTGCAATGATCGCCAGTGATATGGGTGGTCCTATCAATAAATCAGCATGGATGGCTGGAAACGTACTTATGGCAGAAGGAATTTATCAGCCAAATGTATTCATTAATGCAGCAATCTGTATGGTGCCACTTGCTTATGCTATTGCACCAGTTATCAGAAAAAACAGATTTTCAGATGAGTTCAAAGAGACAGGTAAAGGAAACTGGGTAATGGGCTTCATTGGAATCACAGAGGGTGCTATTCCATTTACACTCATTAAGCCACAGTTCCTTATCCCAATCAATATGTTTGGTGCAGCAGTAGGAACAGCAGTTATTTCATTACTTGGAGCTAAGGGAGAGATCCCTCCTGTTGGTGGAATTTATGGATTTGTTTCTATAACACACGGATGGGCATACCTCGTTGGTATCCTTGTAGGAGCTGTCATCATTGCAGTACTTGCAACAATCGCTGTTGACTTCAATCAGAGCACAGACGCAGCTACATCAGAGGATGTAAACTTAGACGAGATCGAGATCTCATTTGAGGATATTAAATAATATACAAACAATATGAGGGCAGGGGCTTTATTTGCCCCTGCATTTTTAAGATTACAGGGGAAGATAATTAAAATAGATTAAGTAAAAGAAGGAGAAAGACGAATGAAGAACAGAAAAATCCATATTATCCCACATTCGCACTGGGACAGAGAATGGTATTTTACAACATCACGTTCAAAAGTATATCTGATGAAAGATTTAAAGGACGTGCTTGATACATTGGAAAGCAATCCGGATTTCAAATATTTCATGGTAGATGCACAGGGCTCACTGCTCGATGACTATATCAAATGGATGCCACAGGATAAGGAGCGCATCACTGATCTGGTAAAAGAGGGCAAACTCGTTATAGGACCATGGTATACACAGACAGACCAGCTTGTTATCTCAGGAGAGAGCATCGTAAGAAACATGTATTACGGCATGAAGCGCTGTGAGACTTTTGGAAAATATATGAACGTAGGCTATGTGCCGGATTCATTCGGTCAGTCGGGAAATATGCCTCAGATCTACAAAGAATTTGGTATCGATGACACTCTTTTCTGGAGAGGTGTAAGTGACGATATGGTAGAGCACACAGACTTTAACTGGCGCGGAGATGACGGAAGTGTTGTATTTACCACACAGATTCCATTTGGATACTATATCGGAGGAAACATTCCGGAAGATCCACAGCAGGCAGAAGAATTCTGGCAGAAAGAGTGTTTTGAAAAGGCTGGTGGACGCAGTGCCACAAGACATATCTATTTTCCTAATGGTTTCGATCAGGCACCGATCAGAACAAATCTACCACAGATCGTAAAGGAAAGAAACGAAAAAGATCCGGACAATGAGTATGTAATAAGCTGTATTGAGGACTATATAAAGGATGTAAAGAGTGAAAATCCAAAGCTTGAGGAAGTAAACGGTGAGCTTGTCATAGCAAAACATATGAGAATTCACAAATCTATTTTCTCATCACGTTCTGATCTTAAGGTAATGAACACGCAGATCCAGAACTATGTGACAAACATCATGGAGCCACTGCTTACACTGTCTTATAATCTTGGAAATGATTATCCGAAAGAGGCAGTAGGAGAGATTTGGAAACTCTTATTTGAAAATGCTGCACATGACTCTATCGGATCATGTATTTCTGATACAGCAAACGAGGATGTGTATGTAAGATACAAACAGGCAAGAGATATAGCAGTAAACCTTGTAGAACTTCACTCAAGACTTATTGCAACAAGCATCAAAAATGATGCGGATATGACATTTACGATCATAAACACTCTCCCACAGAAGAGAAATGACACTGTTGTGGTAAAAACATATATTCCGGGCGGAGATTTTGCCATTTATGATGAAAACGGAAACGAAGTGGAGTATACTGTAATAGAGTCAAGAGATTTGACAGACTATGTGCTTTCACAGACTATAAAACTTGATCCGTCACGCAAATTCTATGTACCGGCACAGGTGCTTGAGGCAAAGATCGCCATAAAGACAAATGATGTACCAGCATTTGGATATGTGCAGTATACAGTAAAGCCACAGGCAGATACTTCAGCCAAACTGGCAGAGGCAGATGCGCTCGAGAATGAGTTTTATCATATCACGGTTGAGGATGATGGAAGCCTTACCATTTTTGACAGAGCAAACAATGTGACTTACAAAAATCAGGCAGTGCTTGTCGAAAATGGAGATGATGGTGACAGCTTTAACTATTCACCGCCAAGAAAAGATCTTGAGGTATATTCAAGTAAATCAAAGAGCAGCCACAAGATCACAAAGAGTGACATTTACAGTCAGGCAAAGATCAGCTTTGAGATGGAAATTCCGGCAGATCTTGATGAGAGAGCAGAAGGAAAAGCAAGCGAGATCATGTCTGTAGTAATGACTGTTGCGCTCAGAAAAGGTTCAAAAGTTATAGATTTCAATGTCCATGTGGATAACAAAGGACTTTCTCACAGACTCTGTGTATTGTTTGACAGCCAGATCGTATCAGCTTTCAACTATGCAGATGAGCAGTTTGGATCGATCAAACGTCCTAACTACTACGAGAAAGAAATGAAACTTTACATGGAAGGCCTTAAGAATAAGACTGAGAAAAAAGCCGGCATACAGGAGCTTGCAAACTGGGCAAATGATCAAAGCTCATGGCAGGAACCGCCTATCGCGATCGAACCAACACAGTCATATGTGGCACTTACAGATGATAAGACAGGTGTTGCTGTACTTCCACAGGGAGTGCGCGAGTATGAGATACTTGACGATCATATGATAAGACTTACACTTTTCAGAACCTACGGTTTCATGGGAAAAGAAAATCTTATTTACCGTCCGGGACGTGCCAGCGGAGAGCGTATCATAGAGACTCCTGCCGCACAGCTTCTTAAGGAAATGGATTTTGCATTCGGCTTTACGACATTTGCATCAGGCATCAACGTTGCAGATATAGATGTGTTGGCAAAAGCATACAACACAGCACTTGAGGTATACACTTATGCAGAGTTCTTAAACGGACGTCTTATATTCTCACAGCGCGAGATCGAGGGAACAAATGATAAGACTCACTCACTTTTTGAGACTGATAACAGGCTTGTTGTATCAGCAGTCAAAAAAGCAGAGGATAATGATGGAATTATCATCCGTCTTTTCAATGGAAAAGATTACGAGAATATAAGTGATACGATCCATTTTAACTATGATATCAAAGAAGCTTACTACACAAACCTCAGAGAAGAAAAGAAAGAAAGCATTGACATAGTCGACAATACTATAAAAGTAAAGGAATTGTCACACTGTAAATTCGTGACAATATGTGTGAAATAATATGAAATACGCTATAGCTATCGACATCGGAGGCACCAACACAAAAGTAGCTCTTGTGGACGAAAATTATCATATCACGGACAGGCAGCAGTTTGCCACGGACAGTGAGAACCCGGATAATACACTTAGTACTATCGCAGATATAATAAATTCTTATGACAGGGATATTGTCGGAGTCGGCATGTCATGTCCGGGGCCGCTTGATCTGATAGAGGGAAAGATACTCACACCGCCTAATATCAGGGGAAAATGGCATGGATTTTATGTGGCAAAGGAGCTTGAAAAGCTGATAGGCAAGCCGGTTTATCTTGAAAATGACGCAAACCTTGCAGGGCTTGCGGAAGCTGTCATAGGAGAGGGAAAGGACTGCCGTATAGTCCAGTTCCTTACAATATCTACCGGAGTAGGTGCGGGATTTATCATTGATAAAAAGATTTATCAGGGAGCACACGGCTTCGCAAATGAGGTGGAGAACAGTATCATGATACAGGATGGCCCAGCCCATGGATCTATCATACCGGGAGGTATCGAGGCTATCAGCAGCGGCACAGCGATCACACAGCGCGCCCTTAAAGCCGGTCTTGATGTAAAACACGCAGGAGAGGTCAATGATCTTGCAAAAGCCGGAAACGAGACGGCAATCGGAATTATGAACGATGCAAAGAATTACCTGGCAAACTTCATAGCATTTATCTATAACTTTGCAGATCCTGATATCGTCATACTTGGCGGATCGGTCGCACTTAAGATAGACGGCTTTGTGGAGGAAGTAGAGGCACTCGTAAAACAAAAGACATATGATTTTATGAAAGATCTTATAAAGGTCAGAAAGACCACACTAAGTGAGGATTCGGGACTGCTCGGAGCAGCCTGCCTTGCATTTACAAAAGCATAGGAACTACAAAAAGCACGGTGATGATCCGTGCTTTTTATGTATACGATACTTGTATAAATTATTTTAATTACTCATCAAATTTTTCTGCTTTTTCAAAAAGCTCGTAAACTTCTTTCTCAGGCTCTTTTGTGCAGAGTGTCACGATAACAGCCACTACAAGTCCGATCACAAATCCCGGAAGAAGCTCATAAATTCCTGTACCTGTAAGGAATATGTACCAGAGGATGTCAACAGCGGCACCTGTTATGATTCCTGCTACAGCACCCTTGAAATTAAAACGTTTCCAGAAAAGGCTTAACATGATAGCCGGTCCGAAAGCTGCACCGAAAATTCCCCATGCATTTGATACAAGAGCCATGATAGATCCTGCATTTGGATTGGATGCAATGATAAGGGCAACTACAGCGATGCCAAGCACTACGATACGGCCTACCCACATCATTTCTTTGTCGCTTGCCTTGCCACGTCTTATAACAGGCTTGTAAACATCACTTGAGAAAGCTGATGATGCAGACAGGAGCTGGCTGTCGGCTGTACTCATTGATGCTGCAAGTACGGCAGAGAGCAGTATACCGGATATAACACCCGGGAAAATCTTTCTTACGATCTGGATGAATACCAGTGAGTTTTCGTTTATAGATTCGTCAAATCCAAGGAACATTCTGCCTACCACACCGATAAGTGTTGCAAAAAATACGATAAGCAGTGTCCAGGTGATACCGATCTTTGCTGATTTTTCCAGGTCCTTCTGTGATTTTATAGACATAAATCTGATAATGATGTGCGGCATACCGAAGTATCCGAGTCCCCATGCCAGACCTGAGACGATATCCTTCCAGTTGGAGAAGGGATTTAAGTATCCGCCCGGTAATGCTGACATTGATGATGTATCAAGCATGAATGCCGCAAATATAGGTGCTATAAACATTGCTCCGAGTACGAGCATTCCCTGAAAGAAATCTGTCCAGCAGACTGCTGAGAAACCACCGAGGAAGGTATAGCCTACGATGATAACAGCAGCCAGATACATTGCGATCTGTGGATCCATTCCAATAACGGTGTGGAAAAGTGTGCCACAGGCCTTTACGCTTGAGGCTGCATATATGGTGTATGCCACAAGGAATACGATCGCACATATTACCTGCAGGGCAAGCGATTTGGAAAGAAATCTGTTGGTCAGATACTGTGGGATAGTGATAGAGTCATTTGCCACTATTGAGAATTTCCTAAGCCGTGGTGCTTCGAGCAGCCAGCTTATGGTATATCCGATAGCCAGTCCTACAGGTATCCACACCTGTCCAAGACCGAGTGCATAAATGGAAGTCGGCAGTCCCATAAGTACCCAGGCACTCATATCGGACGCGCCTGCTGACAGGGCAGCTACCCATGGTCCCATCTGGCGTCCACCCAGGAAGTAGGTTTTTTCTCCACCGTTCTTATTTTTGATGAAGAAGAATACTCCGATACCCAGCATGAATGCAAGATAGACGATAAATACGACAATTTCAGAAGTTTTCATTTGTATAATCCCCTTTAATAGTTTATTTAGTAACCATGCTACCACGTTAGCATGGTAAAGGCAAGTTCTTTTTTGGGGAGTATAAAAAATACTTAATGAGAAAAATACTCATTAATACTTTCGCTGATTGACATAGCAGAAATTATGCAATAAAATGTCGAAGTTAGAAAAAACTAATGATTGTTAGAAATACGGTACAAGGGTACTATATAGCGAACTTATAAGAGGTAAATTGGTGAAAAAAAAGATATTATATGTAATGTTTTTTTCTACTGTCCTGGGAATGACAGGATGCAGTTTGGGTGCTGAATCTAAAGTGTCAGACAAACAGGAAACAGCAGATGAAACATCACAGACAGATATGATAAATGATAATGAGGCAACTCAGGAAGTGTTTGCCATGGATACTTATATGACAGTCACTGCCTATGGAAGCAGGGCGGATGAGGCTGTGGAAGAGGCGGTATCAGAGATTGAAAGGCTTGATGCGCTGCTTTCCACAGGAGATGAAAACAGTGAGATCGCACAGCTTAATGTAAATAAATCAGCTGTTTTGTCTGAGGATGGTGGTTATCTGGTAGAAAGGGCTATCGAGCTTTATGACATGACAGACGGTGCGTTTGACATAGCGATATATCCGGTGATGCAGGAGTGGGGATTTCCAACAAAGGACTTTAAGGTGCCGGAGGATACCACACTTAAAGAACTGCTGACACTGGCTGATGTGTCGGATATTAATTATGATACAACAACAAGAGAGATATCTTTTGCAAAGGACGGTATGGAAATCGATCTGGGCGGTATTGCAAAGGGATATACTTCATCAAGGATCATGCAGATATTTGATGAGTATGATATAGAAAGCGGACTGGTCAATCTTGGTGGAAATGTCCAGACCTACCACACAAAGACTGACGGTACTAAATGGCGTGTAGCGGTACAAAGTCCGGAGGATGACAGCGATTATATAGGAGTGCTGGATGTGAGCGACAAGGCGGTTATCACATCGGGCGGATACGAGAGGTATTTTGAACAGGACGGAAAGATATATCATCATATTATAGACCCTTCTACCGGATATCCGGCAGAAAGTGGTCTTAAGTCAGTTACGATAATAAGTGATGATGGAACTTTGGCTGATGGTCTTTCTACATCGCTTTTTGTTATGGGGAAAGACAAAGCAGAAGAGTTCTGGAAGGCGCACAGCGATGAGTTTGATTTTGTGCTGCTTACAGATGATGACATGATGTATGTGTCTGAGGGGATTGCAGATGATTACACATCTGATTACAACTTTGAAATCGTAAAAAATAATTGATGTAAGAGGAATATATGAAATTTAAAGAAGTTCTTGGAAAAATAAAACCATACGCACCACTTGGCATAGCTGTGGCGGTTGCCATAGGAGTTGTGATCTCATTAGGTGGTTATCAGGCAAAGGCATATGAGCCGGATACGCAGAGCGTGCAGCAGACAGAAAGCGTGGATGCCGAGAGCACAGAGGCAGATACACAGGAAGAGACTGCGGGAAGCTTTGATCTGGAAGATGGTGTGTATAAAGGCAGTGCAACAGGTTTCAGGGGAACGGTCACTGTTGCAGTTACGATAATGGACAAAAAGATAGTGTCGATAGATATACTTTCGGCTTCGGATGATGAGACATTTTTTAACAGGGCAAAGGGCGTGATCGATAAGATCATAGCTTCGCAGACTCTTGATGTGGATGTCGTATCGGGAGCTACCTACAGTTCTAACGGTATCATAGGTGCCGTGAAAAACGCATTGACCGGAGAAAAGGATTCCGGTGTCACAGGCGAATCAGAGCAGGCTGCGGCACAGTCGGGCGGTTCGTCGGACGTAAAGATAGAGACTGTAGCTGATGCCGACGGATATAAGGATGGCTCATACTATGGAACAGGCAAGGGCTTTGCGGGAGACGTAAAAGTAAAGGTTGATATAAGCGGTGGAAAGATCGCGGCTATAAGTATCGTCAGCACAAAGGACGGTGACAGCTACATAAAGAGTGCATCATCAATTTTAAATAGCATAGTGGAAAAACAGAGCACAAATGTGGATACCGTATCGGGAGCTACCTTCAGCTCACGTGGCATTATAGAGGCTGTAAGAAGTGCGCTGAGTCAGGCGGCAGTAAATACAACAGATAATGCATCAGCCACCACAGACAATACGACAGGTGGTTCAGATAGCATATCGGGCGACAGCGGTCAGACAGTGACAGGTACGTTGCCATATGTGGATGGCATTTATTATGGTACATCTGAAGGCTATAAGGGTGATATCAAGGTGGCGGTAGTTATACAGGACAAGACACTTAAGGCTATACTTGTTACAGAGAAAAATGATGATGAGCCGTTTATCAGCAATGCCATGGACGTACTTAAAAATATCATGAAAAAACAGAGTGCGGATGTGGATACCGTATCGGGAGCTACCTACAGCTCTAAAGGGCTTATCGGTGCTGTAAAAGCTGCATTTGAGGAGGCAAGAAAAACGACAGCCGGAGAGAATACTTCTGATGACGGTAATAATGAAAATGAGGATAACAACACAGCAACTGAGCAGGATAAGTCAACACTGCTTACACTTGTAAATTCCGTGGCAGCATATGACGAGTCACAGTACACTCAGATGAGCTGGCTTTTAGTACAGATAAGAAACGAGGATGCAAAAGAGATTTTGGAAAGCGGGGAGTCTACTAAAAAGGAAGTAAACCGTGCGCTGGAGAAATTGCAGCTTGCCATCAATTCGTTACAGAAGCTGGATGCTTCAACCAATATATATGAGGATGGCACATATGAGGTCACAACGCTGTGCATACCTGATGAGGATATGGATTTTAAAGAATATGATCTTAGCATGAAAGTTACCATTTCAAATGACAGGATAGTTTCCATAACTGATGTAAAGGGAAATGGTGGAAGCGGCAATGACTCATACATAAATAAAGCTGTAAATGGCACCTCAAAGATTACGGGAGTGGTGCCTAGGATCACTTCGCAGGGAAGTGCAGACAGTATCGACTGGAACAGCATAGATACGGTATCACACGCTACCTGTACATCAAAAGCGATCATAGAGGGCTGTAAGAGTGCGCTGGAGAGTGCACGTACCACAAAGACTGAGTAGCATTCACACTTTAAAATGTGAGCAACAACGAATTTACGCAATAATATAACGCGCGAATGTGCATAGATAACAGGGAGAATAAATAATATGCAGCAATTCTGGATCAGATTGGTCAGTCTGCTTATAATTGCAGGATCTATAATGGGATACAATTTTACAGTAGAAAAAAGAAAACAGGATGACAAGATAGCACAGATGACAGCGGAAATCGAGACTTTAAAAGCCAAGGGCATAAGCACAACTTCCGACAATAGTTCTGCAGGTGCATACACAGACGGAACTTACGAGGGCAGTGCAGACGGTTTCGGAGGCAATGTATCCGTGGAAGTTGAGATAAGTGACGGCACTATCACACAGATAAATGTAACGGATGCTGCAAAAGAGGATGGCGCATATCTTACTATGGCAGAGGATATCATTCCTGCTATCATTTCAGCACAGAGTGCAGATGTAGATACGATAAGCGGAGCAACCTTCAGCTCCACCGCAATAAAAAATGCCACAAAAGAGGCACTTGAAAAGGCGGTGAAGTAACAGGAGATGGGTATTGATAAAATTTTAAACAGTAAGAATAAACCGAAAGTCAATCCAAAACTAAGACAGAGAAAGATACAGACATGGGTTAGAGCAGCAATACAGCTTATATTTTTTATACTGTTTCCATCGGTCTTTACGGCTGCGTTTAATGGAATAAAATATATATTTACGCAGATCGGTGTAGGAAATCAGGTGGAGCTTACGTCATTTGTCACAGTGCTTGCAGTGATATGTATATACACTATCATCTTCGGACGGTTTTTCTGTGGATTTGCCTGTGCATTTGGAAGCTTCGGGGATGCGGTACGCGCTATATATGTATGGTGCTGTAAGAAACTGAAGAAAAAGCCGGTAAGCATACCTGAAAATATCGCAAAAGGCATGTCTTACATAAAATATGTGATAGTGATCGCGATAGCATTGCTCTGCTATATGGGAGCATACTCAAATCTTAAAGGGACAAGCCCATGGGATGTATTTTCAATGCTTCGTGCAGGAAACTTTAAGATCGCGGCATATGTAACAGGACTCATACTTTTACTTGTTATTATTGCAGGTATGTGTGTGCAGGAGAGATTTTTCTGCAGATTTTTGTGCCCGATGGGAGCTGTTTTTTCACTGCTTCCTATACTGCCGTTTTTTACACTGCACAGAGACAGAAGCAACTGCATAAAAGGATGCAGCGCATGTGGCAGGATATGTCCATGTGGTATAGGACTGCCGGAGGATGGATCGGCAAAGATAGCCGGTGACTGCTTCCAGTGTCAGAAATGCAATGCGATCTGTCCAAAGACAAATATCCACACCGGAATAAATGGACTGCGTGGAAACGAAATATGGTTTACCATTGCAAGGGCAGTAATTCTTATCATAATATGCGTATTGCTTGGAATTTAGTAAGTAGAAGATCAATATGGATAGAATAAAAACGAATAATATCAATATAAAAAAGTTAAATACAGTAAATAAGAATACAGAAAACAGCATGAATACCACAGGTATGAGCCGCAAAATAGCATATGGAGCAATGCTTGTAGCGCTTGCAATGATATTCAGCTATGTTGAGAGCCTGATCCCGATAAGCATTGGGATACCGGGCATCAAGCTTGGAATAGCAAATCTGGTTACGGTCATGGGAATTTATTTCCTAAAACCGGCAGATGTGTTCATTGTGGTGGTTATGAGAATAGTGCTGGTCGGATTTATGTTTGGAAACGGTGTTTCCATCATATACAGTCTGGCTGGCGGTATATTGAGCTTTGTTATTATGCTTCTTATAAAGAAAACAGATAAGTTTTCTTTGATCAGTGTGAGTGTGGTCGGAGGCATCACACACAACATCGGACAGATCATGATAGCAGCGATATTGCTAAAAAGTACGGCAGTTATATACTACCTGCCGGTCCTCATGATTGCAGGTACCATTACAGGTCTTCTGATCGGTATTGTGGCAGAAAAAGTCTTTCCCGCAGTTGGAATAAGCGGGAAAAATTTTTTATACAAAGGTTAGATAAACCTAACTTATTGAGAAAAACTCTCAATTGCATGCAAATCTTAAATTTGGTAGCATTTGTGAGCTATACAATAACATGTAGTTCACATTAACTATAAAGCAAAATCTTAAGGAGGAAAAAATGAAAAGAAAGATTTTAACACAAAAGTTTCTTGCATTTGCACTGACGGCATCTGTTGTGGCTGGAATGTGCCCGACAAGTGCATTTGCAGTAACCGGAAGCCAGGTGGCGGCTGATGGAACGTACACAAGTACTGCTCATGTTACAAGAAATGAAAATGCAGAGGAAAATGAGGATACGTGGAACGAATATGATGTAGAAGTAAGCCTCACAGTAAAAGATGGAAAAATAACTGATATTGTTACAACTCCAGGAAATGGATATACATCTGATGATGCTAAGTATGTCAGATGGAGTACCACTGATACAAAGCATGGTGGGATTAATACGAAAATCGTTGGCAAAGATGCAACTGCTGATTCTATAAATAGCTGGGATACAGTTTCAGGTGCAACATGCACATCCAAAGCTGTAAAAGAAGCTGCCGCAGCTGCTCTTTCAAAAGCCGAAGAGAAGAAGGATGCGGTGACAATTGATACTTCAGCTTTAGAGAGCGCAATTGCAAATGCAGAAAAGCTCTCTGAGGATGATTACACAGCAGCTACATGGAGCACACTTTCATCAGCGCTTACATCAGCAAAGAGTGCACTGACAGCAAAAGAGTCGCAGGAGGCAGTAAATACTGCTGCAGATAACTTAAACAATGCAATTAATAATCTTGTCAAGCAGGAATATGTTTACTGTTATGCAGGTCTTACATGGGCTGAGTACTGGGCAAATGAAGGCGTTTACAACTCTACAAATACTTCTTCAAATTCCAAGACTGATTTAAGAGGTGAGTCTGATAAGGGTGGATTTGATACAGTAACACGTGCTACAACAAATCATGGACTTCACAGAGGAAGCTTCCAGTGTACAGCAATAGTGGATACTGAGGAAGGTACAACTCTTAAGTTATCATACTGGAAGACAAATACTGTTAAAGGCTCAGATGGAAAAGACACAACACAGCAGATAGCAGTTATGACCGATGGTACTGAGTATGTATATGCTAAAGGAAAATTTACAAAAGACAGCACAACTCTTACATTAAAAGATTATAAGGTAACAGGTCTTAAATATGTTCCGGTAAAAGTAAAAGCTGAGGATTATAATGATTTCAAAGCTAAATATACGGTATATGTAAATGGAGCAACTTTAGTAGGTGGTTACGCAGAAGGTGTACTTAGTACAATAAAAGAAGTAGCTAATGTTACAAAAGACACAAACGGACTTAAGACAGCTACAAAGAATGCTGATGGCAGCTTTACATTTTCTGCAAAGCAGACAGGAACAGATTCTGGTATAAAAGATCAGTCACTTAAGACTGCTACAGGTCTTGAGCCAACTGTTAAGGAAGCGGACGGATCATATGGTGAGTTCTTAAGAGTAGATTTTAATGGAAATTATGGTGATATAGCATCAAATTTACAGACAGTCAAGTGGACATATTATGGCAATGACAGCACTAGAACAAAAGCTGTTGCTACATATGGAACAAAATTTGCAGCGGATAACTGGATGCATAAAAAAATGGGAATTCAGCTCGGTCTGACAGATTCATACAGATGCACCATTCCATCTGGATATGATGGTACAGGATACTGGTCAATTACATTAAGTGCACTTGGATATGAAGATTACACATATGATTTTGTTGCTACATCAGACAATATCGTAACAAGCGCAGATGAAGGAGATATTACAGCTCTTGAGGCAAAAGTAGCAGAAGCAGAAAAATTAGTTAATAAGACAGACGTATATACAGCGTCCTCACTTAAAGATTTACAGGGAGAGCTTGCTGAGGCTAAAGAAGAAATTGCAAAGACAGAGCATACAAAACCAATCGTAGAAGAGGCACTTTCACATCTTACAGATGCAATTTCAAATCTTAAATCACAGTATGTCCTCATGAACATACCATATGCAGATTTTTACAAAGCAGATTTAAATAATGACGTTGCAGTAGATGCGTTCACATCAGCTACAAAGTCTAAGACCAAATCAGGTTCACTTGCAGCAGGTTCATACCACACAAGCTCAAGTGGAGATGCTATAAATGGTGTGGCATTCCCGGTAAAAGTAACTGATGATTTCTACAACGACAATAAAAATACTCAGATTACAGATGAAAGCTCAGTAGATATCACTACTACAATGAGAGGAACCACAACAACCACTACATACAAAGGTAAGGATGCTCTGTTTGAGAGTGCAGATTACTCATACTACCAGCTTACAGAGGTACCATCTTATTATAAAGAAATTTCTATAACAGATGGAACATACTCATTTGGAAAGACTAACGGTACTGTAACTACACTTGAAGCTTCAACAGTTACAGCAACACTTAGTACAGAATCTAATTATGGAGATTACGAGCTTGATCTTGATGGAATCAAGACTGCTATGGGATATGCTGATAATGAAACAGCAAGCGTATATGGTGTTGTTGTAAGCACTAAAGAGGGAACCGATTATGGTATGCGCCATATCGAGAATATATGGAGAGTTGAAGAACTTGCATGGTCAACAGGATTTACTACACAGGTTCACGGCTGCACTACATCGTCAGATCACTATGAGTCTATGATGGGCAAAACTATAAATAAAGTAACATACTATACGAATAAAGGAATTTTCGTGGTTGCTGTAGGTGGAGATAGCGGCTTATATGTACCAATTAAATCAGCCGATGCTACTGTTGCAGATGTTGAGAATGCCAAGATTTCTGATGGAAAAACAGAGGCACAGGTTTCGATTCCTGAAGGATTCGATCCAGAGTATACAGTACTCAATGCAGCTGGAAAGAAGGCAGAAGGATTTACAGTTACAGAGAAAACTACAACAGATGCTGCCAGTGGAGTAGCAAGAGCCCTTGCAAATGCAACAGCTACTACTAAGACATTAGTTATTAGCTTCCCATCAGATGCTGATAACAATTCGTACACACTTTCTGTATCTGATAAGAATGGCAAATATGCATCATTTTCAAAGTCATTTGAACTTTATGCAGATTCTATTCCAGCAAAATATAATGAGGATTCTGAATCACCTAAGCTTGTTATGGCAGACGATGCTACTGCAGCACAGTTTGCAGATTTCATTGGAAAGATCAAGACAGTAAATGTAAATGGTAAAGATTACCCAGCATCAGGCAGAGGTGCAGTTGCTATCATTAAGGCAGATGGTACAATTGACACTACAGCAGCTCCTTTTACAGAGGGTTCTGAGTTTGCTATTACTGTAACAGCTACAGGATATGCAGATACGTTTTCATTTACATATGTAAAACCGGTTGTGATTGATACATCAAAGCTTTCAGCAACAATTGAAAAGGCGTCTACCCTCAAAGAGGCAGATTATACTGCAGACAGCTGGAAAACATTCTCTGATATGCTTGCAAGTGCAAAGGCGGTATTAGAGAATGCTGATGACCAGACAAAGGTTGATACTGCAACAGCTTCACTCGAGAAAGCTATGGAGAGTCTTGTAAAGAAGACACAGGAGAAAAAGACAGCACAGACAGTCACTAACTCAAATGGAACCGGTAATACAACAACTGCAACAACAGCTAAGACAACAGTTAAAAAATCGGCTAAGACAAGCGACAACAATCCGGTAATGGCTATGGTGGTTGTAATGATCGCAGCAGCAGGTATGATCGCAGCAGTATTACTTCGCAGAAAAACTATCAAAAAATAATAGATATCTGGTATTTTATATCTGATTTTTTAGAACTCACGGGAAGACCGTGAGTTCTTTTTATTATGGAAAACGATCTTTTTTTGGATGATATAACTCATTATAAATAAAGTAAGCTCTGTAAATATCTTTGCAAGATACAGTGAAAGACCAGGAATTGAATTATATATAAGCAGCAACGCGTTATTCATGCAAAGTATAAATACTGCAAGTAGAAAATACGATATGGCGGACTGGATAGTCTGCTTTTCCTTAAAAACAAAACGACAGTTCAATATATAATTGCAAACTGCACTGATAGTACGCGCAGTAATATTTGCAATCAATATATATGCGTGTGAGTCAGGGAAAATATAAGACAGGCTGCAAAAAATGGCATAGTCTATTAGGAATCCTATAAATGATGATGTTGCAAATTTGATTATTTTGGTTTTCATATGATATTATCCTTCCATTTTTTTGTTTTAATTTGTTTTAAGTTATTACAGATCATACAATACGAACCTTAAAATGAATTTAAAAGTTGCACTAAAATTTTTGCAACTTAATAATCTCTTAATAATCCACCGCTTATATTTTAATTTCATTTAAGGTAGCTGATATATCCTTTATACATAAACAGACAACAGCAATAACAACTGTCAGAAATAAGGAGGATATATATTATGGCTGATATGAGATTCGCATTGATACCGGCATACAAACCGGATAGAAAACTGATAAATCTTGCACAGGAGCTGGTGCGATACGGCTTTAACGTGGTGATCGTGGATGACGGAAGCGGAAAGGAATATGCAGATATATTTTGCGAGATGCTGCCATGTGCAGATGTTATAAGGCATGAGGTAAATCGTGGAAAGGGTGCGGCACTAAAAACAGGGTTTGAATTTATAGCAGAAAGTGCCGGACGTGGACAAATAGATGGCTATGTGGTGGTGACACTCGATGCTGACGGACAGCATTCCATACCTGATGCGGTACAAGTTACGGAGGCAGCCGAGGAAAACAGGGACGCACTTATCCTTGGTACGAGAGGCTTCGATACACAGGTACCTGTAAAAAGCCGTCTGGGAAATGACATAACAAGAGGTGTTTTCTCATTTGTTACGGGTGTGAAAATACATGATACGCAGACAGGACTTCGAGCATTTTCTGATAAGCAGATAGATCTTATGAAAAATATTGAGGGTGATCGATATGAGTATGAGATAAATGTGCTTCTCGAATACGCAAAGCGAAATATAAAGATCTCTGAGGTGCCGATAAAAACGATTTATCTGGAGAACAATAAGAGCTCACATTTTCATGCAGTTAGGGATTCTTTCCTGATATACATGGAGATCTTAAAGCACATAAATATAAGGATGGAAAGGCGTGGTGCAGGATGGTAGTAAATGGTGATGATAAAATGAAATCAATATTAAATAGTTACGACAACAAAGACAATGCCTGTTATAAAGGGAGAGTCTGTAATGACGAATTCAGAAAAAGATGCTTTAATCGCGCGTTTAAAATCGAGATAATATATGTGGTCATCCTCATTGCATTTACAATCTATATGCTTTTAGATACATTTGTGATAACGCAGAAGCTGGTTGTGGTTGATACATCACAGGTATCTGATGCGATTGATAGTTCATCCGGCATTACGTCAGGCAGCACATCAGACAGTACGGGCACAGTTACTTCTACCGCTACCACATATGAGGATGACAATATCAAAATCACAATAACAGATTACCGAGAAAACGACACGGACATCCACGTAGCAGATATCACCGTAAACTCTTCTGAATATTTAAAGACAGCATTTGCTGAGAGTGCCTACGGTAGAAATGTCACGGAAAAGACCTCGGATATTGCCGAAAGTGTAAATGCGATACTTGCGATAAATGGAGATTTTTACGGAGCGCAGGAGAGCGGCTATGTCATCCGAAACGGAGTGATCTACAGATCTACCGCAAAGAGCGGAAATGAAGATCTGGTCATCTATGCGGATGGCAGCTTTGAGATCGTAAACGAGGATGATGTCACAGCAGAGGAGCTTCTGGCAAAAGGTGCGCAGAATGTACTTGCCTTTGGTCCGGCACTTGTCGAGGATGGAAAGGTAAGTGTCACAGAAAATGAGGAAGTAGGAAAGGCTATGGCAAGCAATCCGAGAACAGCTATCGGTATAATAGATGAAAATCACTATGTTTTTGTAGTGGCTGATGGCAGAACATCACAAAATGAGGGCTTATCCCTTTATGAACTGGCAGAGTTTATGGAAAGTCTCGGAGTCCAGACCGCATACAATCTCGATGGAGGCGGCTCATCCACCATGTATTTTAACGGACAGATAATAAACCAGCCGACAACAAACGGAAACTCTATCAAAGAGCGCAGTGTGAGCGATATTGTATA
>CAVABC010000065.1:0-18328 GCA_963586665.1 Acutalibacteraceae bacterium | reverse complement strand
TCAGCGTTTTTACCATGATTTTTTATTTAGTTCAGCCGGAAGGCTGAACTGTTACTGCATCTGGAGTTATTTCCGTATAAGTACTTGAATGAATAATAAAAAGCTGTTATTATAATACACAGTTATGAAGTGCATGAAAAAGTAAAATATCATGCCATATTGAAATAAAAACTTTAATGCTTTAATATAGTAATATATATTTTTGACAATTAAAGTGGAAGAGGTAATAGGAAATGGAATATAAAGTTGGTGTTATTTCCGGTGACGGAATCGGACCGGAGATCGTTGCTGAGGCAAAAAAGGTATTGGACAAGATAGCTGACAAATACGGACACAGCTTCAATTACACAGACATCCTCATGGGTGGATGCTCGATTGATGCTACAGGTGTTCCGCTTACTGATGAGGCTATTGAGACTGCACTTGCAAGTGATGCGGTGCTCATGGGATCAATCGGTGGCAATACAGCTACATCACCATGGTACAAGCTCGCACCTGAGCTTAGACCGGAGGCCGGACTTTTAAAACTTAGAAAGTCACTCAATCTTTTTGCAAACCTTCGTCCGGCATATTTATACAAAGAGCTTGCCGCTGCATGTCCTCTTCGTGCTGATATCATCGGAGACGGATTTGACATGATGATCATGCGTGAGCTTACAGGAGGTCTTTACTTCGGAGCCAGAGAGACAAAAGAGGTAGACGGAGTGGTTACAGCCACTGACACACTTACATACAATGAGAATGAGATCAGAAGGATCGCAAAGCGCGGCTTCGATATAGCCATGAAGAGAAGAAAAAAGGTTACTTCGGTGGACAAGGCTAACGTGCTTGATTCTTCAAGATTATGGAGAAAGATCGTTGAGGAGGTCGCAAAAGACTATCCTGAGGTTACATATGAGCATATGCTCGTTGACAACTGTGCTATGCAGCTTGTCAAAGATCCAAAACAGTTCGATGTCATCCTGACAGAGAATATGTTCGGAGATATCTTATCTGACGAGGCAAGTATGGTGACAGGATCTATCGGAATGCTTTCATCAGCCAGCCTTAACGATACAAAATTCGGACTTTACGAGCCAAGCGGTGGATCTGCACCTGATATCGCTGGAAAGGGCATTGCAAACCCTATCGCGACAATCCTTTCGGCAGCTATGATGCTTCGTTATTCCTTTGACCTCGACAAAGAGGCACAGGCTATCGAGGATGCCGTTAAACAGGTGCTTGAAGAAGGTTACAGAACAATAGACATCATGCCACAGCCGGGTGAGACAACAGAGGGTATCACACAGGTTGGCACAGCGCAGATGGGCGATCTAATCGCAGAGCGCGTATAATTAATCGGAGATAAATAAGGAGATAAAATATGGTAAGTGATAACGCAAGAGCCGGAATGCAGCAGGCACCGGCAAGAAGTTTGTTTAATGCTCTTGGTTTTACACCGGAGGAAATGAAAAAGCCTATGGTCGGAATCGTAAGCTCATACAATGAGATCGTTCCGGGACATATGAATATAGACAAGATCGTAGATGCAGTAAAGCTCGGAGTAGCAGAGGCGGGCGGTGTGCCTGTAGTATTCCCGGCCATAGCAGTATGTGACGGTATCGCAATGGGACATGTCGGAATGAAATATTCCCTTGTCACAAGAGATCTGATCGCAGATTCCACAGAGTGTATGGCTATCGCACATCAGTTCGATGCACTTGTCATGGTTCCAAACTGTGATAAGAACGTACCGGGACTTCTGATGGCTGCCGCTCGTCTTAACCTGCCTACAGTATTCGTATCAGGCGGACCAATGCTCGCAGGACACGTAAAAGGCAGAAAGAGAAGTCTTTCATCAATGTTTGAGGCTGTCGGATCTTACGCAGCCGGCACAATGACAGAGGAAGATGTATGTGAGTACGAGAACAAGGTATGTCCTACCTGTGGATCATGCTCAGGTATGTATACTGCAAACTCAATGAACTGTCTTACAGAGGCTCTTGGCATGGGACTCCGCGGAAACGGAACTATCCCTGCTGTATATTCAGAGCGTATCCGTCTTGCAAAACACGCAGGAATGGCAGTTATGGATATGTACAATAAAGGAATAAAGGCAAGAGATATCATTACAAAGGATGCTATCATGAATGCCCTTACAGTAGATATGGCACTTGGATGCTCAACAAACTCTATGCTCCATCTGCCTGCTATCGCACATGAGATCGGATTTGATTTCGATATCAGCTTTGCAAACCCTATCAGCGAGAAAACACCTAACCTTTGCCACCTTGCTCCGGCAGGTCCTACATATATGGAGGATCTCAACGAGGCCGGTGGTGTATGGGCAGTTATGAAAGAGCTTGCTGACATCGGACTTCTCAATACAGATTGTATGACAGTAACAGGAAAGACAGTCGGAGAGAACATCGCAAACGCAGTAAACAAAGATCCGGAGGTTATAAGACCGGTTGACAATCCATATTCAAAGACAGGCGGACTTGCAGTACTCAAAGGAAATCTTGCTCCTGACGGATCGGTTGTAAAACGTTCTGCAGTAGTTGAGGAGATGATGGTTCATGAAGGACCTGCAAGAGTATTCGACTGCGAGGAGGATGCTATCGCTGCAATAAAGGGCGGTAAGATCGTAGAGGGCGATGTAGTCGTTATCAGATACGAGGGACCTAAGGGCGGACCTGGTATGAGAGAGATGTTAAACCCTACATCAGCTATCGCAGGAATGGGACTTGGAAGCTCTGTAGCACTTATCACAGACGGTAGATTTTCAGGTGCTTCAAGAGGTGCTTCTATTGGACATGTATCACCGGAAGCCGCAGTTGGCGGACCTATCGCTTTAGTAGAAGAGGGAGATATCATCAAGATAGACATTCCTAACATGAAGTTAGAGCTTGATGTTTCAGATGAGGTACTTGCCGAGCGTAAAGCAAAATGGCAGCCAAGAGAGCCAAAGGTTACAACAGGCTACTTAAAGAGATATGCATCTTTGGTTACTTCAGGAAACAGGGGAGCAATCCTTGCTTTACCGGGAGAACAGAATGCTTAATTAAGCAGTAATTTATAAAATCGAGGAATGATAATATGCAATTAACAGGATCACAGGTTATTATAGAATGTTTAAAAGAACAGGGCGTTGATACCGTATTCGGATATCCGGGTGGAGCAATACTTAATGTATATGATGAGCTTTACAAACATCCGGAGATCAAACATGTGCTGACATCCCATGAACAGGGAGCCAGCCATGCGGCAGATGGCTATGCCAGAAGCACCGGAAAGGTCGGAGTCTGTATGGCAACGAGCGGACCGGGAGCTACCAATCTTGTAACAGGAATTTCCACGGCATACATGGATTCGATACCTATGGTTGCCATCACCTGTAATGTGGGAGTCTCGTTACTCGGAAAGGACAGTTTTCAGGAGATAGACATTGCCGGAATCACAACACCTGTTACAAAATACAGCTTCATAGTAAAAGATATCGAAAAGCTGGCAGATACCATCCGCAGGGCTTTTGATATTGCCAGAAAAGGAAGACCGGGTCCGGTACTTGTGGATATTCCAAAGGATGTTACGGCAAATCTTGTCGAGTACACCAAAAAGGAGATCAAACTGCCAGAGAGACTTACTGAGACTATCACAGAAGATGATGTAAATGAGGCGATAGACCTCATAAAATCATCCAAAAAGCCATATATATTTGTAGGTGGCGGTGTGGTACTTTCGGATGCCAGCAAGGAATTAAAAGAATTTGTTGACAAGGTAGATGCTCCGGTATGCGACACGCTTATGGGTAAAGGTGCATACGATGGTACATCCGAAAACTATACAGGAATGCTTGGAATGCACGGTACAAAGACTTCAAACCTCGGAGTCTCGGAATGTGATCTGCTTATTGCTATCGGTACACGTTTTTCTGACCGCGTGCTTGGAAATCCTTCCAAGTTTGCAAATAATGCAAAGATACTTCAGTTTGATGTGGATGCAGCGGAGATAAATAAAAATATTCGCGTGACATCGAGCGTTATAGGTGATGTGAAAGAGATCATTAAACAGATCAATGAAAAATTACCACCGCTCGATCATAATTCATGGAAAGAGCATGTGCTCGCATATGCAAAGACATTCCCGCTTTCATATCACAAAGAGGGCTTAAGCGGACCGTTTGTTATCGAAAAGATATATGAAATGACACAGGGAAATGCTATAATGGTCACTGAGGTTGGCCAGCATCAGATGTGGGCAGCCCAGTATTTCAAATATAGCAAGCCTAGAACACTCCTCACATCTGGAGGTTTAGGAACTATGGGATACGGTCTTGGCGCAGCGATCGGTGCAAAGACTGCCAATCCTGACAAGACAGTTATCAATATAGCAGGTGACGGATGTTTCAGAATGAACATGAACGAACTTGCAACAGCTTCAAGAGAAAAGCTTCCTCTTATAGAGGTTATAATAAACAATCATGTACTCGGTATGGTGCGCCAGTGGCAGACATTGTTCTACCAGAAGCACTACTCGGCAACCGTACTGGATGATGGTGTGGATTATGTAAAGCTTTCAGAAGCAATGGGAGCTACCGCAAGAAGGGTAACATCCCAGGAAGAATTTGAAAAAGCATTTGCTGAAGCCTTAGAGAGCAAAACACCATTTGTTATCGATTGTATAATCGATTCCGACGACAAGGTATGGCCGATGGTAGCACCGGGAACACCTATCAATGAGTCTTTTGACGAAGAGGATTATAATGCAACACAAGGAGGAAATGAAAATGAGTAGAGTTTATAACTTTTCAGCAGGACCTGCAGTATTACCAGAGGAGGTATTGCAGGAAGCAGCAGCAGAAATGATGGATTACAAAGGAAGCGGCATGTCTGTAATGGAGATGAGCCACAGATCTAAATGGTTTGATGACATCATCAAAGAGGCAGAAGCCGATCTTCGCGACCTTATGAATATCCCAGACAATTACAAGGTACTTTTCCTTCAGGGTGGTGCTTCACAGTTTTTCGCTGAGGTTCCTATGAACCTTATGAAAAATAAAAAAGCCGGATATATCATCACAGGACAGTGGGCTAAGAAAGCCTTTGCAGAGGCTAAGATCTACGGTGAGGCTGTAGAGCTTGCTTCATCGGCAGACGAGACATTTTCATACATACCTGACTGCTCAGATCTGCCGATCACAGATGATATGGATTATGTGTACATCTGCGAGAACAATACTATTTACGGAACTAAATACAAAAAACTTCCAAATACAAAGGGTAAAAACCTTGTAGCCGATGTATCTTCATGCTTCTTATCAGAGCCTGTAGATGTATCAAAATACGCAGTTATCTACGGTGGAGTACAGAAGAACGTAGGACCTGCCGGAGTTGTCATCGCTATCATCAGAGAAGATCTTATCACTGATGACTGTCTGCCTGGAACACCAACCATGCTCAAATGGAAGACACAGGCTGACAACGATTCTCTTTATAACACACCACCATGTTACGGCATCTATATCTGTGGCAAGGTATTCAAATGGCTCAAGAAGATGGGCGGTCTTTCAGTAATGAAAGAAAGAAACGAGGAGAAAGCAAAGATCCTTTACGATTATCTTGATCAGAGCAAGCTATTTAAGGGAACAGTCAGAAAAGAAGACAGATCCCTTATGAACGTTCCATTCGTGACAGGAGATGCTGATCTTGATGCCAAGTTCGTAAAAGAAGCTACAGCAGCCGGATTTGTAAACCTCAAAGGGCATCGTACAGTTGGCGGTATGAGAGCTTCTATCTATAACGCTATGCCAAAAGAGGGTGTAGAGAAGCTTGTTGAGTTTATGAAGAAATTTGAGGAGGAGAACGCATAATGTACAATTATACATGCTTAAATCCAATCGCAGGAGTAGGTCTTGATCTTTTCTCTGACGATTACAACAAAGTAGATGATATAAAGGATGCAGATGCAGCACTCGTAAGAAGTGCCGCAATGCACGATATGGAGCTTGGTGACAAGGTACTTGCAGTAGCAAGAGCAGGAGCCGGAGTAAACAATATCCCTCTTGGCAAATGTGCAGAGCAGGGAATCGTGGTATTTAACACACCGGGGGCAAACGCAAACGGTGTTAAGGAACTGGTTTTTGCAGGAATGCTCTATGCATCAAGAGATATCGTAGGCGGTATCGACTGGTGTCTTTCAAATCAGAATGACGAGAATATCGCAAAGACAGCAGAAAAACAGAAAAAGAACTTTGCAGGAACAGAGATCTCAGGCAAAAAGCTCGGTGTTATCGGACTTGGAGCTATCGGTGTACTCGTTGCAAATGCAGCCGTACATATGGGCATGGATGTATACGGATATGATCCATATATATCAGTAAATGCAGCTTGGAACCTTTCAAGAAGCGTTAAGCATATCAGCAATGTAGAGGATATCTACAAAAACTGTGATTTTATCACAATCCATGTACCTCTTCTTGACTCAACCAAGAAGATGATAAGTGCTGATGCCATCGCTATGATGAAGCCTACAGCAATCGTATTAAACTTCGCAAGAGATCTTCTCGTTGATGAGGAGGCTATGGTCGATGCACTTGCAAAGGGCAAGATCAAAAAATACGTTTCAGATTTCCCTAACACTACAACAGTAGGTGCAAAGGGCTGTATCGTAACACCTCACCTTGGAGCATCAACAGCAGAGTCTGAGGATAATTGTGCTGTTATGGCAGTTAAAGAGCTTAGAGATTACCTTGAGAATGGTAATATCGTTCATTCAGTAAACTTCCCTGACTGTAGCATGGGCGGATGCTCAGCAGCTGGCAGAGTCGGTATCCTTCACAAGAATGTAAAGGGTATGATCGGACAGATCACAACAATCCTTGGAGAGGCTGATATCAACGTATCAGACCTTATGAACAAAGGTAAAGGTGATTACGCATACTCACTTTTGGATCTCGATACACCTATCGATGATGCTACAGTTGAGAAACTCTCAGCAGTAGACGGAGTTCTTCGTGTAAGAGTTATCAAATAATATTAAATTAAGATTAAAGAATACTGATCCCCCATATCTTATATGGGGGATTTAGTGGTTTAGGAAATAAGATTATGATAAAAAACATATTAATGAATATGACAATTCCTACAGCGAGCACCGAAGTGCAGGAATTCGTTGAAAATCCGGGAGTAGTTAAAAAATACCTTGAAAAATACATGCCGTCACTTATCAGCTTTCTCATACAGGTTGTGATTGCGATAATCATATTACTGATCGGCATAAAAGTGATCAAATCTGTTGTCAAGGTTATTAAAAAAGGATTTGATAAAAGCCGTATGGATGCTGCTGTCGCATCATTTTTGGCAAACGTTATTAAATATGTATTATATTTTGTGCTTGTGATGGCTATTTTATCAGGTTTCGGAGTGGCAACAGGTTCAGTTGTTGCAGTGCTTGGTTCGGCAGGTCTTACTGTAGGTCTTGCCTTACAGGGCAGCCTGTCAAACTTCGCAGGCGGTGTGCTCATACTGCTTATGAAGCCGTTTGGCATAGGAGATTACATCATAGACGGTTCCAGCGGCACAGAGGGTACGGTAAAGGATATCACACTTTTTTATACAAGACTTTGCACCATTGACAACAAAATGGTCATGATACCAAACGGAAAACTTGCAGACTCCTGCATCACAAACGTATCCGTCATGGAAAAACGTATGATAGATCTGCGTGTTACGGTATCCTACAGCACTGATCTGTCACAGGCAAAGAGTGTGCTTGAGAGTGTAGTTACCGCAGCGCCTGCTATATTACCGGAAGAGCCTGTAAATGTGTTTGTCAGCGAGTTACAGGACTCTGCGATAGAGCTTGGAGCAAGGATCTGGGTAAAGAACGAGGATTACTGGACTACAAAATGGCAACTTACCGAGGATATCAAGAATGCGCTTGATAAAAACGGCATCGAAATTCCATTCCCACAGCTTGATGTCAACATGAGATCATAGATTCGCATGGGGCTTACATGAGTAAGAACAATGAACAGTAACACAGTTATGATTAATATTGATAATATTCAATATAAATAGTTAAAAACTGTAAAAATGTGGTATACTATCAACATCGCATTTTAGGAGGATTAATTAATGACAATTCACGATTTGGCTGAATATGAAGTTTTAGACCAGCACCGTATAGAGGACGTACAGTCAGATGGGTACGTTCTTCGCCACAAAAAGAGTGGTGCAAGGATTGCTGTATTATCAAATGATGATGACAATAAGGTTTTTTATATAGGATTTCGTACCACACCTGAGGATGAGACAGGTGTGCCACATATCATAGAGCATACCACACTTTGCGGATCAAAGAAGTTTCCTGTAAAGGATCCTTTTATTGAGCTGGCAAAAGGCTCGCTCAATACATTTTTAAATGCCATGACATATCCGGATAAGACAGTTTACCCTGTTGCAAGCTGCAATGAGCAGGATTTTAAGAACCTGATGGATGTGTATTTGGATGCGGTATTCAATCCGAATATCACAAAGTACGAGGAGATCTTTAAGCAGGAGGGATGGCACTACGAGCTTGAGGACAAGGATGATCCTATCACTATAAACGGAGTTGTATACAATGAGATGAAAGGCGCGTACTCATCACCGGATGAGGTGCTTTCCAACCAGATATACCGCTCATTGTTTCCTGACAATACCTACAGCAAGGATTCAGGCGGCAATCCGGTACACATACCAGAGCTTACTTACGAAGCATACCTTGACTTTTATCACAAGTATTATCATCCATCAAATTCATACATTTATCTGTATGGTGACATGGATGTGGTGGAGCGTCTTATCTGGCTTGATAAAGAATACCTTGGCAAATATGATTATCTCGAGGTAGACTCTGAGATTAAAAAGCAGCCTGCATTCGATAAAGTAAAGGATGTAGAGGCAGAGTATTCGATCACATCTGATGATATAGAGGAGAATAAGACATATCTGTCATACAACCGTGTGGTTGGAAGCACACTCGACAAAAAGCTGTATCAGGCATTTGATGTATTAGACTATGCACTTGTAAGCTCACCGGGAGCACCTGTAAAACAGGCACTTATCGATGCTGGAATAGGTGATGATGTGTACGGCTCATATGATGCCGGCATATTACAGCCTGTATTTTCTTTTGTGGCTAAAAATGCCAATGCTTCACAGGCAGATGATTTTGAGCGTGTTATTGAAGATACACTGCGCGAGGTCGTAAAGAACGGCATCAATAAAGAGGCACTTTTAGCAGGCATCAACAGCAGCGAGTTTAAGTTCAGGGAGGCTGATTTCGGACAGTTCCCTAAGGGACTGCTTTTCGGACTTAACTGTCTGGATAGCTGGCTGTTTGACGACATGAAGCCTTTTATACATCTTGAGTGCCTGGATACATTTGCAGAGCTTAAAAAAGCTGCGGATACAGATTATTTCGAAAATCTTATCACAGAGTATCTGCTTGACAATACACATGGTTCCCGCGTTGTCGTAAAGCCAAAGCAGGGCTTGAACAATGAGCAGGAAAAGGCACTTGAAAAACAGCTTGCAGACTACAAGGCATCACTCAGTGATGAAGAGATAGAAAAGCTCATAGCCGATACGGCACACTTAAAGCAGTATCAGGAAGAGCCGTCATCAGAGGAAGATCTTAAAAAGCTTCCTATGCTCACCCGCGCTGACATGAGAAAGAAAGCTATGGAGTTTACCAATATAGAGGAGTCCATAGGAGATATAAAGGCGATAAGACATGATATAGAGTCAAACGGCATAGATTATATTTCTATTTTATTTGACGCAGAGGATGTCAGACAGGAGGAGCTTGGATATCTCGGATTTTTCGCGACAGCTCTTGGTCTTGTAAGCACAGAAAAATACAGCTATACGGATCTTGCAAATGCTACGAATATCTACACAGGCGGTATCAGCTCAGGACCTGTATGCCATCCGGATATTAAAAATCCGCAGAACTTTATCTTTAAGTATGAGGTAAAGATAAAAGTATTGGAGGAAAATCTGGACAAGGCACTTGAGCTTACACAGCAGATGCTTCTGACTTCTGATTTTACTGATGCAAAGAGACTTGGAGAGATAGTTTCACAGGTCAAGGCAAGGCTTCAGGCTAGCCTCAGTAGTGCAGGACATTCTGTGGCATCCATGCGAAGTATGTCAAGCTTTTCGCGCTATGCACTTTATCAGGATGAGCTTAAGGGTATCGCATTCTACAGAACTGTATGCAGGATTGAAAAAGAACTGGCTGATGATCCAGAGAGTGTGACTGCAAAGCTTAATGAGTTTGTGGACAGACTTTTCGCAAGGAACCGTGTTGTCGTAAGCTTTACAGGAAACGAGGCTGCTTTTAAGGCTGCGTCACCGGCACTTGAAAAGATGCTTGATGGATTAAAAGAGCAGAGTCCTCTTGGCGATGCAGGACAGATCACCTACAACAAAGCAAAAGAGGCATTTATAGATGCATCACAGATACAGTATGTTGCAAAGACAGGTGATTTCCTCACAGAGGGATATGAGTACAGCGGAGCACTCAGACTTCTGCGCATCATATTAAGCTATGATTATCTGTGGATCAATGTCAGGGTAAAGGGCGGTGCATATGGCTGCATGAATGCTTTCCTTAGAAGCGGAGAGAGCTATTTTGTATCATACCGTGATCCAAAGCTTAAGGAGACACTTGAGATATACGATAATATTCCTGAATATGTCAGAAGTTTTTCTCCTGATGAGAGAGACATGACAAAATATATCATCGGAACTTTCAGCGCACTCGATACACCTATGAATCCTGAGGCAAAAGGTAACAGATCTATGTCTGCATACCTCGAGGGAATAGAGTATGAGCAGCTTCAGAAGGAAAGAGACGAGATCTTAAATGCACAGCCTAAGGATATACAAAAGCTTGCAGATCTTATAGCGGCCATACTTAAAAAGGACAGCATCTGTGTCATCGGAAACGAGAACATGATAAAAGACTCGGCAGAACTGTTTGAAAATATCGAGAAGTTATATTAAGATTAAATAAACGCGAGTTTACAAAAGCACAATGGGAGGAATAAATGATTCAGAATTTTAAATCAGGGTTTGTGACGATCATCGGCAGACCGAATGTAGGTAAATCCACACTCATGAACAGACTCATAGGTCAAAAGATCGCCATCACATCAAATAAGCCGCAGACAACCAGAAACCGTATCCAGACTGTTTACACGGATATGGAAAAGGGACAGATCGTGTTCCTTGACACACCGGGTATCCATAAGGCAAAAAACAAGCTCGGTGAGTACATGGTCAATGTGGCGGAAAAGACACTTAACGAGGTAGATGTGGTGCTTTGGCTTGTAGAGCCGACTAACTTCATCGGTGCAGGAGAGCAGCATATCATTGAGCAGCTCAAAAAAGTAAAGACGCCTGTTATCCTTATTATCAACAAGGTGGACACGGTAGAAAAGGAAAAGATACTTGAGTATATAGATACCTACAGAAAGGTGTATGATTTTGCCGAGATCATCCCGACTTCGGCTCTCAGAGGGCAGAATATGGATGATGTGATCGACTCGATCTTTAAGTATCTGCCGTATGGCCCGCAGTTCTATGATGAGGACACGATCACGGATCAGCCTGAGAGGGCTATCTGTGCCGAGATCATCAGGGAAAAAGCACTTCACGCATTAAATGATGAAGTACCACACGGCATAGCTGTCGGCATCGACCGCATGAAGACCAGAAAGACCAAGGGCGGCCCTATCATAGATATGGATGCTACTATAGTATGTGAGCGTGATTCCCATAAGGGTATCATCATCGGAAAACAGGGCAGCATGCTCAAAAAGATCGGCACAAATGCCAGATTTGAAATGGAAAGATTACTTGACTGCAAGGTTAATCTCAAGCTGTGGGTAAAGGTGAAGAAAGACTGGAGAGACAGCGATTTCCTCATAAAGAACTTCGGATATAAAGAGGAAGAATAGATATCTTTTACCAGTTTTTCACGAGTATATATGCACTCTTACTGCTTATCATATTAGTGTAGGAGGGCAGGACAGATGGAGAAAACCTGGGATGATTTTTACAAATCAGGAAAAGTCACGGATTATCTTAGATACCGGAACGTCATAGACGGACTGGAGGAAAAAGAAAGATATCAGGAAGAGCGAAGTTACAATGGCGCAGACGGTTGTGTTGACAGGGATGGTGCTGACAGCCATGCCTGTAGGCGATTATGACAAAAGAATAACGATTCTTACCAAGGAAAGAGGAAAGATCACTGCGTTTGCTAGAGGAGCAAGGCGGCCTAACAGCCAGCTTATCGCAGGGAGCAATCCTTTTTCCTTCGGGGAATTCGAGCTTTTCGAGGGAAAAAGTGCATATACGCTGTCAAAGGTCAGCATAAAGAACTATTTTAGGGAACTGACACAGGATCTTGATGCAGTATACACAGGATTTTATTTTTTGGAGTTCTGTGAGTATTTCTGTCAGGAAAATAATGATGAAAAAGAAATGCTAAAGCTTTTATATCAGTCTCTTAGGGCATTGGAATCGCCCGCCTACAAAAACGAGCTGGTCAGAGCCATATTTGAGCTTAAGGCAATGACGATAAACGGTGAGGGACCTTCTCTTTTTTCGTGTATACACTGCCACTCAAAAGAACATCTGCATATTTTTTCGGCAAGGCGCGGAGGCGTATTCTGTGATAATTGTGCCGGGTTTGCGCAGGGGCGCAGGATATTAGATGATACACTCTATACCATGCAGTTTATAGTGGCATCGGACATAACAAAGCTTTACTCGTTTGCCGTATCGGATGCGGTGCTGGAGGAGCTTAAGAGCATCATGAAAGAGTACATTGCGATATATGTACACCACACGTTCAATTCGGCTGGCTTCATATAAAGGTTGAAATCAAATATACAAAAGGGTATAATGACTAAGATCGAAAAACAGGAGGCAGCTATGAAGAAAACAATTTCACTATTGATATCGGTTGCGGTGATGGCAGGACTGCTTGCCGGGTGCGGAACTGATTATTATACAGCTGACAGCACAGTGTTTGTCTCAAAAAAAGGTAGAGTGGTATCCACTGATGTAGAACAGTTTGATACATCTACATACAAAGTGGACGATCTGCAGGAATACGTAGATCAGTCGATAGATACTTACAATGACAAAAATGACGGATCGGTAAAGCTCAAAAAGCTTACTGTCGAGGATAGTAAGGCATCACTTACCATAAAGTATGATTCCGCAGAGGAATACACAGGTTTTAACGGCATAGAGCTTTTTGCAGGAACTATAGCGGAAGCACTTGCGGCAGGATACGATTTCAAAGTTGATTTTGCAGCAATAGATGACGGCAAGGCAAAAACTTGCGACACATCAGAGTTTATGGATGATGACGGCTATAAGGTGGTAGTCTATAAGGGCAATTCCAATATTCATGTAGACGGAAAGATCCTCTACGCATCAATAAAGGATGTAAAACTCGTGGATGACAAGACAGTTTCCATCAAAACAGGCTACAATCTCCTTACATCAGGACATGGCAGCACCGAGAGTGTTACAGAGCAGATAAATGGGACAGAAGTGAATGCAACAGAGGCTGTTGAGGGAACAGAAAACTCCGATGGCAGCGTCAGCGATGATGATATTTTAAATTCCGTTCAGGAAGAGACAGAGGTGACCTTTGACTTTGACAGCGAAGAGGATACTTCCGAGGCTGTGTCATATATCACCTATGTCATTTACAAATAGTAAGTAAAATAGTTATAAAGAACTTTCAGGCAGACAAGCCGATAGTTTAATAATAGATAATAAGTAACTATTCAGTACAGAAATATGCGGTACCGCATATTTCGTAAGAAAATTAATATTATATAGGAGCAAGCGCCCATCAGCGTAGCTGATTTTAATGTGCTTGCGGCTCGCAACTGTGAAGGTACTGAACAGTTACGATAATAAATAATGAAAGATAGAGAGGAAACAATTATGGAAAAAACCATGGACAAAATCGTACAGGTGGCAAAAGCCAGAGGATTTGTATATCCGGGATCTGAAATTTACGGAGGTCTTGCAAATACATGGGATTATGGAAATCTCGGAGTAGAGCTTAAGAACAATGTAAAGAGAGCATGGTGGAAGAAATTCATTCAGGAAAATCCATACAACGTAGGTGTTGACTGTGCCATCCTTATGAACCCTCAGACATGGGTTGCATCAGGACATCTTGGCGGTTTCTCAGATCCTCTTATGGATTGTAAAGAGTGCCACGAGCGTTTCAGAGCTGACAAAATCATCGAGGATTTCGCAGGAGATAATAATATCGAGCTTAAATCTTCGGTTGACGGCTGGAGCAATGAGGAGATGGTAGACTTCATCAAAGAGCACAACGTTCCATGTCCTTCCTGCGGCAAGCACAATTTTACAGATATCAGACAGTTCAACCTTATGTTCAAGACATTCCAGGGTGTAACTGAGGATGCAAAGAATACAGTTTACTTAAGACCTGAGACAGCACAGGGTATTTTCGTAAACTTCAAGAATGTACAGCGTACATCACGTAAAAAGATCCCATTCGGTATCGGACAAATCGGTAAATCTTTCCGTAACGAGATCACACCTGGTAACTTCACATTCAGAACACGTGAGTTCGAGCAGATGGAGTTAGAGTTCTTCTGTGAGCCGGGAACAGACCTTGAGTGGTTCCAGTACTGGAGAGGCTTCTGTCGTGACTGGCTTATCTCACTCGGCATCAAAGAGGATGAGATGAGACTTCGTGACCATGATCCTGCTGAGCTTGCATTCTACTCAAAAGGAACAACAGATATCGAATTCTTATTCCCGTTCGGATGGGGCGAGCTTTGGGGTATCGCGGACCGTACAGATTACGATCTCGGACGTCATCAGGAGACTTCAGGACAGGATCTTACATACTTTGATGATCAGAAAAATGAGAAATACCTGCCATATGTTATCGAACCATCACTCGGTGCTGACCGTGTAGTACTCGCATTCCTTTGCGCAGCATATGATGAGGAGAATATCGGAACAGAGGAGAAACCTGATGTAAGGACAGTATTCCATTTCCATCCGGCACTTGCACCTGTAAAGATCGGTGTACTCCCACTTTCAAAGAAGCTCAACGAGAGCGCAGAGAAAGTATTTGCACAGCTTTCGAAGACCTACAACTGTGAGTATGATGACAGAGGAACTATCGGAAAGAGATATCGTCGTCAGGATGAGATCGGAACACCATTCTGTGTTACATACGATTTCGATTCTGAGGAGGATCACTGCGTTACAGTCCGTGACCGTGACACAATGGAGCAGGAGAGAATCAAGATCGAGGATCTCGATGCTTATTTCGCAAAAAAATTCGAGTTTTAATCGGTAGTACTTTTATGTAATGTGTCAAAATAACACGTAGATAAAAACTTAAAAAAGTTATATAAAAACAATTTAATTTCTTTGATTTGTGATCATTACACAAAAATAGGAATTTGGTCACAAATTTTGTGCAATATATAAACATTTCAGAAAATATGTGATATAATATAGAAAACAAAAGACAACCAGAGATATAGAAATATATTCTTTGGTTGTCTGTGTATACGGAGATATGGTGGTGAAGGTATGGAAGCAAAAGAACTAAAGAAACTCAGCAGAAGTGAATTACTTGAAATGCTTCTGGATCGTAGTAAAGAGGTTGAGCATTTAAGAAAAGAGCTTGACGAGACAAAAAAGCATATAGCCACATTGGAAAGAGAAGTTCAGAGATCAGGCGATATAAATAATGCCATCGAGAAGCTGAATGAGGCAACAGGTGAAATACAGAAATTTGCCTCTGTAATAGCATTAGCATCAAAAAATCTTGCAAACCAGTAATTTTGCAAGTCGATAATAGTATAAATTGATATAGAAATAATTAATAGTCAGCTGCTACATAGCAGGTTATGGAATAAGACAAATATGAAATGGGACAATGAAAAATAAATTATATAAGAAGATAATCCATACACTCGCGCGAATGAAAGTGAAACAGATGCAGCGCGAACATAATAAAAATTCGAAAGTAAAAATCGATAAATCTGATGATAATGATACAAAATCAGGAAGCTTAATAAAATCAGATAATATAGAACAGGATAGTGCGAAATCAGGCCACACAGAAATAATTGCACAGGAGATAACAGCACAGGAAACTGCCGGATTAAAAGCAGATAGCATAGAAAAGGGCGGCATAGAGATAATTGATTTGAATGTTGAGCCAAACGCAGCAGAGGAGCATGAGCTTACGCAGGAGGAAAAGCTCGATATGCTTCTAAAAGGGATGATGCCTGAAACTGAGCCAGAACCTGTGGTGACATCGATATCAGAAACTGAGTCAGAGCCGGCAACGGTATCAATATCAGAACCTGAGTTGGAGCCGGTAGTGGTATCAATAACGGAGCAAGAGTCAGAACCGCAGCAACAAAAAGTTGCTGTGGCATCTGAAATAGAGCAGATGCTGGCAGATACATTATATACATCTGATAAGAAAGATACATCGGATGTACAACAATTAGAAAGAGAAATAACTGAAAAACAGGAAGATAATAAGAACGAAAATGCTGCGAGTATCATGACTGATGATGTCAATAAATACAGCGAAGAACTTGGAATAAAAGAGTTAAGGCAGGAGCTTCGAAGAGTAAAGTACAATAGTAAATTTGCAGCAACTCTTTATAATACAATAGGTACACTGGTAGTTGTAGCCGCACTTGCTATACTGGTCGCTAATCTCTGGCTTCCGGTGCTCCAGGTTACTGGTACGTCGATGTCCCCGACACTTGAAGAGGGACAGGTGCTTGTAGCATCAAAGGGAAGCAGTTTTAAAACCGGTGATGTGGTGGCTTTCTACTATAATAATAAGATACTTGTAAAACGAGTGATAGCAATGCCGGGTGACTGGGTAAATATCTCTGATGATGGTACGGTATATGTAAATGACATAGCGATAGATGAGCCGTATCTTAAGGAAAAATCGTTGGGAGATTGTAATATCGAGCTTCCTTATCAGGTTCCAGAGTCTAAAATTTTTGTTATGGGAGACAACAGAAGCGTCTCTTTGGACTCAAGAAATACTGCAATCGGATGTATTTCAGAGGAACAGGTGGTTGGAAAAGTATCATTTGGTCTGTGGCCACTGTCAAAATTTGGAAGTATTGACTAAAAAGCATGTCGAAAAACATTGTGTCTATAGGCAAAAGGGAGAAACGACTTCCGTGTGACTTTCGTGTGACCTTTGTGTGATATACTTGGGTCAGAAAAACAGAAAGCATAATTTCGGGAAAGGAGGATGCAGAATGGATAAGGATATGGAACGTCTCGGAAAAGAGAGACTGAAAAGAGTAAAAAGACGTAGACAGCTTACTACATTTATTATATCAATGGCTGTTGTCGTACTTAGTATTACCGTATACCGACTTATACAACCTGCATCAGCAGAAGATCAAAATCAAAGAGATTTCACAATAGATAGTGTAACTGAAAACTATGTCAATCTTGAAAAACTGACTGGTGAAGGCTCCAAAACAAGTGTTAAATCAGAAGGAAAAAGTGCTGATTGGAATGGTGAAAAATTCAAATTTGAGCTTCAATTAGATTTTTCTATAGGAAAAAGTGATATTTCTAAAGATGGTACTGCAAATAATAACTATTATTATGTTTTTGATTCAAATGTATCAATACCAGATGAATTATGCAATATATGGAAAGTCTCGAATAACGAAAGCACTGGTAAGGAAGAGTTTAAATATAGATTTGTCAAAAATGAAGATGGCACATATGCTGTTCTGATTAAATTTGTAGACGGCTATTTATCTGAAGCAACCGACACTGTTGTTGGATATGTTAAGGCAGAAGCATTAGGCTACGGCAAAACAGATCAGTCGGGTAATGTCAATATAAATATCGGTGGTGATGTTACAGTTACAGTCGACAAGGATAAAATTAAATGGGATGGTGACAAGTCATTAAATTATGATATATCTGTCGATAAGAAGAACACGACAAACAATACCCTGGGGATTGATGAAAACGGTAAACGTTATGCTGAATTCACATTAGAGATAACCTCAAAAAAAGGTACTCCGGGGGATATTAATATTTCCGATATATTTTACGGAAACGGTATGAAGGTTGATACGGAGTCATTTAAATATACTATCAGCAAGAATGGAAATACTGTATCAGATAACGCATATAATGCCAGTGTTAAGGTTGATTCTTTAAATGCTAATAACGTGACTCTTACAGCAACACTTCCTAAA
>CAVABC010000064.1:0-18522 GCA_963586665.1 Acutalibacteraceae bacterium | reverse complement strand
TATATACTATTCTAAGGAGACTAAATGAAAATGGACTTACAGACATATATTACAGCAATCAATCTAAAGGTCCGCAACGCAAATATTACAAATTATTAGAAAAAGGAGAAAGGAGCTTAAATGAATATATTTCATCTTGGAAGCAAATAGAGACTATCTTTCATATGCTTAACATTCTATAAAGTAATTTTATCTAGGGAGGATTCACATGAAAAAATTTAAATTTTAATTTATTTCAACACTCATAATATGTACAGTAGTAAATGGAAATTTTGTAGTATTGGCAAAAGATATGCAAGGTCAAAATCAATCTGTCAACTATTCAATAGAATTAGATGACACTCTAATTTATGATGCCACAATAATATCTACAGATAGTTGTATAGTTAATGATCGTGCTGTCACAACTACAGTATATCAGCAATCAGACGGAACAATAATAACAGACATCTTAGATACTAGTGCGGTTCAGCCGATATCTAAAAACGGATCTGACACTGCTACTAGAACACGAACCATCTCTGGTTGGGGTTCAGTAACAATAACTGCAAGTTTTAAATGGTATACCGAAGGTATGTTTAGTTATGTAAAATGCACAAGCATGTCCGCCTCAAAGTCTCTAGATTCTAAGGTCAAAGTGAGTACATGGGAAAAAAGTTATACCAAAGATTATGTAAGTATTGGAAAAGCGAAAGCTCAGGTAAAATATTACTTTTACAATTCTAAAAATCCGACTCAATATCAGGATGGAACGTTTAAAATCACCTGTTCAGATTCTGGAACAATAAGTGACAATAATTAAATTTATAAGCGCTGTGATACATTCACAGCGCTTTTTTATTTATTTGATTGCGTCAAGTGCTTTTGAGATATCTGCGATCAGATCCTCCTTATCCTCGAGTCCGAGACTTATCCTGATAAGCTCTGCCGGAACTCCTGCCTCCTTAAGCTGCTCATCATTCATCTGACGGTGAGTTGATGTGGCCGGATTAAGACAACAGGTTCTTGCATCTGCTACATGTGTCTCGATAGCACCGAGCTTAAGTGCCTTCATAAACGCCGAAGCAGCCTCTCTGCCGCCCTTTAAACCAAATGATACGACTCCGCAGCCACCGTTTGGAAGATATTTCTGCGCTCTCTTATAATATTTATTTGAAGGAAGTCCTGAATAATTTACGTAGGCAACCTTTGGATGCTGCTCTAAAAACTCAGCTACAGCCTGTCCGTTTTCCACATGCTTTGGCATACGCACGTGAAGCGACTCGAGTCCGAGATTTAAGATAAATGCATTCTGTGGTGACTGCATAGATCCGAAATCACGCATGAGCTGTGCTGTACATTTTGTGATAAATGCACCCTCATTTCCGAATTTCTCAGCGTATGTGATGCCGTGATAGCTGTCATCAGGTGTGCAGAGTCCCGGATATTTGTCGGCATGAGCCATCCAGTCGAATTTACCGCTGTCAACAATAGCTCCTCCAAGACACGCTCCATGTCCATCCATGTATTTTGTCGTGGAATGTGTGACGATATCTGCTCCCCACTCAAACGGTCTGCAGTTTACAGGTGTAGGGAAAGTATTGTCCACGATAAGCGGTACTCCGTGCTCATGAGCCACTTTTGCAAAAAGCTCTATATCCAATACAGTAAGTGCCGGATTAGCAATCGTCTCACCAAACATCAGCTTCGTATTCGACTGAAATGCTGCGTTTAGCTCCTCCTCTGTCGCATCAGGTGATACGAATGTAGCTGTGATACCCATTTTCGCCATAGTTACCGCGATAAGGTTGAATGTACCTCCGTAGATAGATGACGATGCAACGATATGATCCCCACATTCGCATATATTAAACATTGCATAAAAGTTTGCTGCCTGACCTGATGATGTGAGCATAGCTGCCGTGCCGCCCTCCATAGCTGCGATCTTGGCTGCTACCGTATCACAGGTAGGATTCTGCAGTCTGCTGTAGAAATAGCCCTCTGCCTCGAGGTCAAAGAGCTTTCCCATGTCCTCACTTGTATCGTATTTAAACGTGGTAGACTGGATTATCGGTATCTGCCTAGGTTCTCCGTTTCCGGCTTTGTAGCCGGCCTGCACACATTTGGTGCCCATACTGTATTCTTTCATTGTACTTCTCCTTTAAAGTGTTAATGTTTTGAGATGAATACAGTATATTACAAATTGCGGGTTTTGACAAATTCTTCAATACGAGGAAGTGTCAGAGTGATCTTGCCGTACTCCGATGTATCTATAACACCTTTTCTCTTCAGACGTTCTCTATATACAGAAAATAAGCCCGAATTCATATCCAGTTTTTCTCTGATTTCTTTTACCTTTTCTTCACCACTTACTGATATTTCCGTCAATATTTTTTTATCAAGTTCAGACAGTTCCAACCAGATTTTACTGTAGACATATTCACCAAGGCACTGATCATATTCCGGTAAAATATCATCTATCGTATGCTCATCCCTGTTTTCCCAATATAGATATCCCAACACCTGAAATGCAAAAGGATATCCTTTTGTGAGAGCAGTCATTTTGTCTGCACTATTCTGATCCAGTTCAAAAATATCCATATAGTGTTTCCTGACCGCTGTAAAATTAAGTGGTTCAAGCATGATCTTAGGTGCTCTGTATAAAAAAGTAAGTGCTTTGTCATTCTGTAGATCATATATATTTTCAAACAGTCCTGTCATAAGCAGAAAAATAGGATAATCCTGTCTCAAAAATATCTGAAACGAGCTTACAAATACTTTTACAAATTCAGAGTTTGTAACTTCATCAACTGAAATGAGTAAACGCTTATTATGTTTCTTTATATTTTCGAGCATCAATTCCAGTACATTTTCTATATCCGTAACCGGTGCGGCATTTTCTATGGAAACTCCCAGACCAAACTCTGAAAAATCCAGTTTTGCATTGACAAATATTTTATTCATCTGAGGCATACTATAAATTTTGGCTGCAAGGCTCTGCAACATATCTCTTGTAGGATTAAGCTCCACTGTCAGCCATTCCTCATCCTTCTTTATCTCTGATACAATATTGGTCATCATAACCGTTTTTCCAGATCCTCTTACCCCGGTTATCATAAAAAGCTGGTTTGCCGGATTTTCTGACCTAAATGTCTCTACTATCTGATTAGTCTGTGAAATTCTTGATATATATTGCAATGGCTTTTTTCCAAATGATAATGTAAATGGATTGTTCATATTTTTCCTCTTATATAACTTTATATAACTTTTTGCTCCGTATATAAGTTTATATAACCTTATATAACTTTTTTTATATAACTTTATATAACTTTTGTCATCAAAAAAGTTTAATCTTTATAAGACATTTTATGCATACAATAAACTCAGAAATTATTTTTCCCCTATAATAAGTATTTTGTTTACCAGTGCCTCATAACTACTGTCATCAGATTGTACTATCTTTCTGACATTGTATTGCTTTAATGCTGCTGTTGTTTTTTCTCCTATGGAGTATGCTGTTTCCACATATGTATTCTCTGGCAGCATATCAAAAAATCTGTCCACATTTGATGCACTGGTAAAAACAGCATCTCCTATCCTTTTTTCCATGCTTTCAGAAATACTCTCATCTGCCCGCTCATTTATATATGCATCAATTTTCTCTAATTCACAGAGATCTTTAAGTCCTGCCTCAAGATCAGGTGAAGCCTCCTTTGCTGAGAAAATGCAGACTTTACACATTTTATCTGATATTCTATCATTGCTTAAATTCAATACGCTATTTTTTCCTAAATCAAATATATCATCACCACTTACTTCATAGGCATATGGCATATATAATTTCATTGCATCTGCCAACCCTTTTCCGGTCTGTACCACCGGAATAAGATCTGCCTTTATGTGATGCTTTGCAAGCTCCTGTGCTGTGGCTTTTCCCACTACTGCAAATTTTGCATTTGCTATAAGCCTGATGTCCGCTCCCACCTTGTCCAGATTATAGAAAAATGATCTCACACCGTTTTTGCTTGTAAAAAGTATCCAGTCAGCCGATCTTACTTTATCAACAAATTCAGGAATTATTACTGGTTTAATTATGCCTGTTTTGATCGGTGTGACATCTGCGCCAAGCTGTTGTAATTTTGTTATCAATTCGTTAACTCCAGTATTGACATTACTGTTTTTCAATGCCGTGTAGCTTGCTTCTGCTTCCATATTTTCAGGCATAGTCTCAATATACGGTACTGTGATCTTTCTGCCAAACAGTGGTCTTTTTTCAAAGAAATCAAGCCTGTCATTCAGTGAAACCACATCTCCCACAACGATTATAGCCGGGGATGTCAGCTTTGCTTCCTCGATCTTTTCTCCGATATCAGCAAGCGTTCCGATGCATTTGCGCTGTACTGCAAGTGTGCCGTTCGATATGACTGCTGCCGGAGTATCCTCTCTTCGTCCTGCCTTTATGAGTCCTGCTGCAATACTTTTTACATGCGCAAGTCCCATCAAAAATACGCAGGTGATTGTCTCATCCGTAAGGAGCGAATAATCTATATCTGCCTCCTCGTCCTTTCTGCTGTGAGCAGTGATGACCTGAAAACCTTTTGCTATGCCCCTGTGCGTGATAGGTATTCCGGCATCTGCAAGTGCCGCAACCGATGAACTTACTCCAGGTACGACTTCGACCTCCACATTTCTTTCTACCAGATAGAGTGCTTCCTCACCGCCTCTTCCAAAAACATACGGATCACCACCCTTTAAACGGACTACAAGCTCATGACATTTTGATTTCTCATATAAAAGCTCGTTTATGGCATCCTGCTTCATGACATGTTTGTGATTTTCTTTTCCCACATAAATAAGCTCACAGCCTGCCTTTGCCATCGAAAGAAGCTCCGGTGACGATAATCTGTCATACACCAGACAATCCGCCTGTTTTATATATTTTTCTCCTTTTAAAGTAAGCAGGCCCGTATCTCCCGGTCCTGCTCCAACTAATACTACTTTTCCCGTGTTTTCTCTCATGATTTTCCTAATTATTTTTCTGCCGAATTTTTATCTATTTACTTATCTATTTAAATTTACAACTTGATATTTTTAAGCAAGCCTCTTAATATATAGGTGCCTGTCTATAAACTAAAAATCAGTTTAAATATCATAAATCCTGGTTAATTTCCAATTTGTACCGAATATCGTTTACGGCACGCTCCACAATATCATTTCTATCTGTTGTCATATCCCAGACCTGTTCTGTCCTTGCAAGGTTATTTCCATCCTCTGAACCAAACATCGCAAGAAGTCTGAGTCTGCTGTTTTTGCTTATGTCATTGCTGCTGTCTTTTTCGCTTACAATATCACAGTATGCCGCCACCGGCAGATGACAGTTTCCACCGATCTGCTTTAAAAAGTCTCTTTCCACATTTGCGCACAAATCTGTTTCTTCATCTGATAATGCATCAAGTTTTTGCATAAGCTCTGCATTGTCTGCGCGAAGCTCAAGTGCCAGTGTCCCCTGTGCCGGAGCGGGGATCATCTCATCCGCTGAAAAATACTGCGTGATCTCAGCCTCTCTTCCGATACGCTTTATTCCTGCTGCCGCAAGTATGATGCCGTCTAACTTATATTCAACATACTCATTATGTTTTTTACTTGCTATCTCATCATTATTCACAGTGCTATTTGTATCACAATTATAGTTCAGGTCATTATTTGCAGTACTATCTGTAACATCTTCATATATGACATCTCCATCATATAGCTTGCGAAGTCTCGTATCGATATTTCCACGTATCCCGACTACTTTAAGATCCGGACGCAGTTTTAATAGCTGATACTTTCTGCGCTTGCTTCCAGTTCCTATCACAGCCCCTTGCGGAAGCTCATCAAGTGAATCTGCATTTTTAAGCACCAGCACATCCCTTGGATCTTCGCGATTCCATGCCTTTGCAAATGTAAGCCCTGCTGCCGGTTCATCCGGCATATCCTTCATAGAATGAACCGCCATATGGATTTTTCCTGATAAAAGCTCGTCCTCTATCTCCTTTACGAAGATACCTTTTGAACCGATCTTATCAAGTGCCTTTTTCTGCTCTATATCGCCTGTTGTCTTTATGATGACAGCCTCGAAATCATCTTCCGGATATGCTTTTCTTAACTTATCTATCACGTAATCAGTCTGAACGAGTGCCAGCTTTGAGCCTCTCGTCCCTATTATATACCTCATTTTACTCTCCTACGGATCAATTATTGCATTCGCAGTATATACCACCTACACTTCCGGCAGTTTTCCACTATCTATAGTTTTGCAAACGATTTCCTTAAAAACGCTCTTTCTCTCGGCTTCTGTGTCATATTCGGATAGCACCGCCTCACGGATCTGCCCCATGTATTCATTTAGCTCACCTAAAAAAGGTGTGAGTATCTCCTGCTCTTTGCCTTTTAGATACTGAGTCAGCACTGGGCTGTTGCCTCCGCTTGAAAATGCCGCAACAAGATTTTTTTCTTTGACGTATGATGGAAAAATAAAACTGCAATCTGCTTTCTGATCGACCGCATTTACCATTATGCCTTTAGACTTACAGTACTCTGCAATCTCATGATTTAGTGCATTGTCATCCGTGGCGGCAATAACAATTTGCATGCCGTTGCAGTCTTTTTGATCGAACTTTCTTTTTACAACCGTAATTCTATCTGCTGCATCCGAGTCCGTCTGACCTTTTTCTTTATCAGCGGTATCTGAGCCTGATTTATTCTCATTTGCTATATCATCAGCTATAAGATTTCTCAGCTCTTCACATATATCCTCTGCCACAACTGTAACCTTTGCGCCAAAATCAAGCATCACCAGCACCTTGCGGTATGCCACATTTCCACCACCCACGATAAGGCATGGTCGGTCCGTCATATCCACAAACATCGGAAAATATGCCATATTACACTGCCTTGTTTTTAGCTTTATCTTTTACACTGTAACCGTTTAACATACCAAGGAATGCCGGACGGAGCTTTGCTGAGAAAACTGCTGCCGATGCGCAGAGTATGAAGTCAGGTGCCACTGTAATAAGGCAGTAATCCACAATTACCACGCCCCAGCTTACAGGTGTTGCCGCATAGAAATTCTTTATACAGTAAAAATATATGGCTCCTACAGTATAATATGCCACAAGTCCTACTGTTGCCGGCACAATAAGTGTCAGTGTATTGTGCTTTTTCATATGATCTGTAATATATCCGATAAGGAATGCTGCAAGCACGAATCCGAGCAGGAAACCAAATCCCGGTCTGAAAATGTATGTAGGACCACCGCCCGCTGCAAATACAGGCACCCCCACAAGTCCGATACACAAATATACTATCACACTCAGTGGTGCAAGCTTTGTTCCTAACAGAAATCCTGCCATAAGTACGAAAAACCACTGCAAAGTAAAGTGCATTGTATACATTGGTAGCGGAATATCAATCTTTATGAATGCTCCCACTGCTATGAGTGCCGCAAAAAGCGCACAGGTCGTAAGTTCTTTTGTCTTTAACTTCATGTCTTATCTCCTCGTTTTTGAATTTTAATCACATATATACGTCATCCTGCTTATATACTTCAGCCAGAATTTACGTTCTATGCCAATATAATATCAATAGCTCCATAATTTCAGTTGCTATAATATCATCTTTTTGTAAAAAAGAAAAGCCATCTTCATATGAAGCTGACTTTTCTCCCGCAGCTTACGCTGCTTCTCAAAACATTAACATATGATTTAGAAGAAATATTCATCAGAATAAATTCTTAAATCCTCTTTTGTGACCTGTCCGCCCTCGATATGGAACGAGTTAAGTACAGGATTTTCTGCCATAAGTGACAGGATCATGTAGCTTGCGTTTGGATCGTAAGCCAGTTTGATATCCTCGTCTGATGGCCTTGATGGACTTGATGGATGTGAGTGCCAGTTTCCAAGCGGCTTTAAGCCGTTTGCCCTCATATCCTTTATGGCTGCCAGCTGCTCTTTCGGGTCCATTGTAAAATGATCCTCAGCATGGTCTACATTTGTCAGGTAATATACCTTTGTGATGAGACGTCCATCCTCGTCCTCGCTTCCTGCGATAAGACCGCATGCCTCCTCCGGCAGATGTTCTCTGGCATATTTTGCTATTTCATCCAGAAACGGATATTTCATTCTTATGATACTCATTATTATTCCTCACTAACTGTTTAATTTTTCAGTCAATAAATTTCTGTATTACTTTACGCGCCTGCCAGATCTGATACAATTTTCCAAACAATTATGTGTGTTTAAAAACTGCATATCTATATATTAATAATGATTTCTAGCGCGGTGCATCAAATCTGCTTGCTGTCTCCTCGCAGACCTCCTGCTCGTAGTCGATCGGCTCGAGAATTGTAGGATGATCTCCGCAGACTGCACACTTATGTGTATCCTTTGGAAGCTTGATCTTGTGGAACTCCATTGTGAGTGCATCATATGTAAGCAGATATCCTGTAAGAAGATCGCCAACACCAAGTAAATACTTGATAGCTTCCATAGCCTGTAATGAACCGATAACTCCGCCCATTGCTCCGATAACTCCGGCCTGCTTACAGGTTGGTACTGCATCCTTTGGTGGCGGATTTTTGAATACACATCTGTAACATGGTCCTTCTCCCGGAACATAGGTCATGAGCTGACCTTTGAAACGGATGATTCCTGCGTGTGAGAATGGCTTTTTCTCTAAAACACACGCATCGTTTATCAGGAATTTTGCCGGAAAATTGTCTGTTCCGTCGATGATGAAATCATATTCTCTGATAAGCTCTCTGATATTTGATGAATCGACGAACATACGATATGTATTTACCTGAACATCAGGGTTCATTGCATTCATTGTCTCTTTTGCTGATTTAACCTTTGCCTTACCCACATCTGCTGTGCCATGGATGATCTGTCTCTGAAGGTTTGAAAGATCAACCTCATCGGCATCTACGATTCCGATAGTTCCAACACCTGCTGCTGCAAGATACATTGCTGCCGGAGCACCGAGTCCACCGGCACCGATTATAAGTACTTTGCCTTTTAATAATTTCTTCTGACCTTTAACGCCTACTTCCTTTAAGATGATGTGGCGGGAATAGCGTTCGATCTGCTCGTCAGTCATTGCCATTAGCATCCACCTCCCATGAAATAAAGGAATTCTACGTTGTCACCATCTTTTAATACTGTTGTTGCCTTATCCTCTGTTGCAACGAACTCTTCATTTATAGAAACTGTTACATACTCAGGCATATCTACGTTCTCAAGCTCGATAAGCTCCGGTAATGTAAGTCCGTCCTTGTACTCTTTCTTCTCTCCTGCTACTGTGATAGTCATTTTTCATTTCCTCCTGTGTCACAGACAATCCTATTCTGTGCATTTTTATATTATATCTTTTATATAATCATTAACTGCATTTTTAAAAGTTTCTGTTACAGATAATTACAATAACGAATCTACCCATGCCTTAAAATCTGCCGGTTTCTGTGCTCCGACTTTTCTGTCTAAGACCTCTCCGCCTTTTACGAAAAGAAGTGTCGGGTTTGCAGTAACCTCATACTCTTCTGCAAGCTCTCCGTCAAAATTTGTATTTACCTTGTATACATAAAGTTTGTCTTCATAGTCATCCTCGATATCTCCGAGAACAGGGGCAAGCTTTTTACATGCCACGCATGAATCTGAATAGAAATCCACGATAACCGGAAGATCGCTGTTTAATACTTTCTCTGAAAAATCAGCTTTGCTTATTCTGGCTGCCATGATTATTCCTCAACCTTTCTGACATACAGTGTGTATGTTCCGTCCTCATTGTCCTCGAGCTTTAAGATCTTGTGACCTTCCTCTTTCATGCTTCTTGGAACATTCTGCACAGGCTCTCCATCGTTCATGCGGATTGCAAGTACCTCACCGTCATCTAATTCCTCTATTGCTACTTTTGCCTTTACAAATGTAAGCGGGCAAACCTTGTCTGTTATATCTACCTGATCGTCAAATGCTATATCTGCCATGTCCGCATCTCCTTTCACAATGTCATCTTCATAATTTTACTATTTATTTTCCTTCGTATGCAGCCTGGATCTCTTTTCTGAACTCATCCTCTCCGACTCTCTGAAGTGTCAGTCTGAAACGCTCACCGCCATTTGCATGCTTCTCAAAGAAATTGATTGCTGCATCTGTTACTCTGAAAAGTGTCTCCTTGTCACGGATGATTGGAAGAAGCTGCTCTCCTTTGTAGATTTTGTTTCCGAAAAGTCCACCGAAAGATACGATGTATCCCGGATTTCCTACCCATGCATCTGTAGGACAGCTCTTTACACAGCGTGCACAGTTGTTGCATTTGTCTCTGTCGATGACAATCTTGCCATCTTCCATCTTGAGCGCGCCCTCGCGGCAGGCTTTTACACACACACCACACTGGATACAATCGTCATGATTGCACTCTACTGTCATGCCGCCTTTTACTCCGACATCGTTCTCCTCTGATTTAAGACAGTTATTCTGACATCCTGTTACACCAAATTTGAATTTGTGAGGAAGTTCTCTTCCGAAATATCTTGCGTCAAGCTCTTTTGCCAGAGTGTATGTATCAATACATCCGCTAGGACAGATCTCTGAACCCTGACAGGCTGTGATGGTACGAACTCTTGGTCCGCAGACACCTGTTCCGACACCGCCCTTTGCAAGTTCCTCTTTTACCACATTGATGTCCTCAACCTTGATAAATGGGATCTCAATACCCTGACGAGATGTCATATGAACATATCCGTGTCCATATTTCTCAGCAACCTCTGCTACTGTTTTGATGTTCTCAGCCGTAAGATTTCCTCCTACAACTGCAAGTCGAAGTGAGAAACAGCCTTTCTGTTTCTGTCTCATAAATCCACCCTTTTTAAGGGCTGCGTAATCAACTTTCTCCGCCATTTTGGTTCTCCTTTTGTAATATGTTAATGTTTTGTTTTGATTTATAAAAATGTATATGCTTAGCTCTCATTTTACATATACATATTAAACGTATTATTATTCGCTTATTTTAGCGAATGCCTGTGCGAAATCCTCTTTGATATCCTCGATATCCTCGATTCCGACGCTCACTCTGATAAGATCCTCGAAAACTCCCGCATCCTCTTTCTGCTTCTCAGTGCTGTGAAGACTAATCGTTGACCCCGGATGGATAACAAGTGTCTTTGTATCACCGATATTTGAAAGTGTATACGGAATGGTAAGGCTGTCGATAAACTTAAATGCCTTTTCCTTGCTTCCTACTCTCAAAGTAAGTATTGCGCCATAGCCGTTGGTAAGCTGCTTTTCTGCTATCTCATGCCATGGGCTGCTCTTTAATCCCGGATAATTTACTATTATATCAGAATAATTATCCTCTATCCACTCAGCCAGTTCAAATGCGTTGTTGCACTGTCTTTCCATCCTGAGTCCCAGTGTCTCAAGACCGATGATATTCAGATACGCATTGACCGGCGACAGACAGGCTCCCGTATTTCTGAAAAGTCCGTTACGAAGTTTTGCTATAAAAGCCATCGGTCCGAACTTGGCGTATTCAGCCAGTCCTGGGTACTTGTTCTTATCCCATTTGAATTTTCCACCGTCTGTCAGTATACCGCTTATGGAGTTGCTGCTGCCATTTATATATTTAGATGATGAATTGACCACTATATCTGCACCGTGCTTTAACACCTGTATAAGGTATGGTGTCGATGTCGTGTTGTCCACGATCAGTGGCAACTCATGCGAATGAGCTATTTCTGCGAGTTTCTCAATGTCAGTCACATCAAGACAAGGGTTTCCGATAGTCTCTGCAAATACCAGTCTGGTGTGCTCATTGATCGCACCTTCTATCTGATCCCAGTTATTATTCTCAACATATCTGGTTGTTATACCAAATGCCTCAAGATCTCTGAAAAGATCGATCGTGCCACCGTAAAGGCTCGCACTGGATACTATCTCATCACCACTTCGCAATATATTAAGAAATGCATTCATGATGGCTGCCATGCCTGATGCACATGCTATCGAAGCTATTCCTCCCTCGAGCTTTGTTATCCTGTTCTCAAATGCGGAAATCGTAGGATTTCCAACTCTGGTGTAACAATAGCCCGGAGCTTTGTTTTCAAATATTTTCTCAAGATCCGATGCACTGTCCTGCTCGAATGCACTTGTCTGATATACCGGTGGTAATGTGGAGCCGTTCGCTTCCTTTGTGACACCGGCATGTAATAAGCTTGTATTAAATCTCATTTCTTCTATTCCGTAATCCTTACATATTCTATTGTGTTACTAGGAATTGATGAGTTTATTATACAAATCATGGTTGGATAAGTCAATGCTATCAGTTATACATTTTATTTGTGCGTGGTTATAAGGTATATTTATAGCTGTTGTCATATAACGATAACATGACGATTGACACGGACTGCCGTTATAAAGGGCTCATGATTTCACGATTAAGAGGCTGTAGAATTATGGTGATACTTTTTCTATGTATGACGCAACCGGTGAACACGCACCTTCCATGGTGCGGGTTCTCCTTGCCCCGGCATCCGTGCCGTGGCATTGCTGATTATATTACCATAATTCAACAGCCTCTAAATCGTTCCATAAATCGCCCTTGACAACGGCAGTCCGTGCCAATCTGTGTATTGTAGTAATTTGCGTAATAGATTAATAGATTTTAATTACTGAACAGCTGATGCCAATGTATGAATGTATGTTCATTACCATTTGTGATTAACCAATTACTCCATGCAATATAAATTCAGCCGCACTTGTGGCAGCGATTGCACCATCCGATACCGCAGTCACTACCTGACGAAGTGCCTTGGTACGCACATCTCCTGCCACATAAAATCCATACTGTACTTTGCTTCCATCTGCTGTATGTGTGGCTCCGTCCTCGCCAGCCACTACATATCCGCGCTCGTCAAGCTGTACCAGCTCCTTTACGAGATCTGACTGAGGCGCAGATCCATATGCCACGAATACTCCGTCTACAGGCAGCTCTCTGCCGCTTTTTAGTCTTATGCCGGTCGGTTTTTTCTCTCCAAAGATCTCTGTAACGGTTTCATTTAACACAAACTCTACATTCGCTTTCTGCTTCAATAACTGTACGGTGCTCTGCGCTCCTCTGAAGCTGTCTCTTCTATGAACCAGATATACTTTCTCACAGATATCTGAAAGGTAAAGCGCATCATCTAACGCTGTATCTCCACCACCGAGTACTGCTGCGTTTTTTCCTTTATAGAAAGCACCGTCACATATAGCGCAGTACGATACTCCCTTTCCTGTGTACTCTTCCTCTCCCGGTACTCCGGCTTTTCTCGGATATGCTCCAGCCGTGTATATAACGGTTTTTGACTCGGCTGTAGTGTCATCATCGAATCTCACCATATATCCCTGATGTTTCCCGGGTGTTTTTTCTATTTCTACAGCCTCTTTTTCAATAAATTCCACATCAAGCGATACCGCATGCTCCCTGAATTTTTCTCCGAGATCATATCCGTTTATATTAGGAAGTCCCAGATAGTTGTTTACGTTGCCGCTCTCTGCAATCTGACCTGTCCCCTCGTATTCTTTTTCAACTATTGCCACATTCAGATTTGCTCTTTTTGCATATATCGCAGCCGAAAGCCCTGCCGGACCGCTGCCTATTATTATAATGTCATACATATATTTTCTCCTTGTCTCACTAAACTTTTATATAACCAATACTTAAGCATTATCCACTTTAAAACTGTATATTTTATATAAGTATACTATAATTCCCGTATTTGACAAATGTCAGGATATTTTTCAATACCCTGACATCTTTTTATTATAACCATATTTTTAAATTTTGCCCCGGTTTTATTTTAATTTTCTATCAAGCCATGTCCACAGCTTATACATTGCACCGCCCCATACGAGAAACAGTGCTATATGGAACCACATAGGAAACTGTGAGTGGAAATGCTCTCCGTTCACATATTTTGCAAACTGAGGTATATCCGCATAATAATATGCTCCGGCACCGAAATCCAGTCCGTTTATCAGTCCGAGACTGTTTATCATTATATAAAACACAAGTGCTGCCAATGCCGTATAAAATATAACGTTAAATACTGTCTTTGCAACTTTCCTTTTCACTTTAATTCCTTCTTTCCATAAGATACCTTATGCCACATATACAACATAATCTGCTATATAATTTACGCTATGGCATATAGCCTGAATTTAAATAATAAACCTCATACAACTACTACACCAGATGTGGAAGTGGGAAAATTTTTCCTGATAACAGGATATAAACTGCCACAAATGTAAGTACGATATTGAATGTCTGACCAACCAGATAAAGTGCGAGTGGTTTTCCACCCTGGAACTGCTCTTTGATCTCGCGGAAGTTTGTGTCGAGTCCGATACTTACAAATGCGAGCACAAACGCCCAGTTCTTGTACTGATCAAGTACTGTGTTGATCTGTGATACTGTCTCTGTTCCTGCAAGCGGAACGAAGATAAATGATGCAACGAGTGATGCAACGAAAAATCCGATAATGAATTTTGGAAGTCTGTACCAGATCTCTGCTGCTGTTACTCCGCTTTTCTTTGATTTTGAATCTGCATTTCCTTCAACTCTTGTTGTAAAGAATACTGCTACTGCAAAAGCAATAAATCCGATGAGGATGTTCTGGATTGATTTTACAAGTACTGCCGATGTCTGCGCTGTTGCACCGAGTGCTGTTCCTGCTATTGTTACAGCTCCTGTCGAGTCAACTGTTCCTCCGATGAGTGCGCCACCCATGAGCTCGCTCATGCCTGTTGCCTTTATGATAATAGGCTCAAATACCATCATTATAACCGTGAAAATGATTGATATTGAAACTGCAAGCGAAAGGTCTGTTTTTTTCGCTTTTGAAGCTGCACCTGTTGCGATAGCTGCTGATGTACCGCAGACAGAGGTTGCTGTTGCAAGTGTTATTACAAGCGGTTTGTTGTCTATTTTAAGAACTCTTGTTCCAAAGAACCACATGAAAATGATCACTACAGGTGTAACTATCCATGCAATTCCGAGTCCGTAAAGTCCGAAATTGATTATGTTGCTGAAAAGTACTGAAAAGCCCATTACTACGAGTCCGGCTTTGATGTAGTACTCTGTCTGCACTGCCGGCTTTAACCATTTTGGAACGCCTACAGTGTTTGAAACTACAAGTCCAACGATGAGTGCCCAGAAAGCCCACTCAAGATATCTGTTGAGTGTGAACTGTGCACTGATAAATCTTACAAATACTGATAAAACAAAAAGTCCGATATATGCCGGAATGTATTTCTTTGCTGACTCACCCTTTAACTTTACTCCGACTGTAAAAAGTACACCAAGTACTAAAAATGTTCTGATGAGTGCGAACCAGAAGCTTCCCTGTGAGAGCTGGTCAAAAACGCTCACTCCGTTGCCCCAGGTGTCAAACTTTGCTGCTGAAAAATCAAAGGCTCCTGTAAGGACAGCTACCGCACTTACTGCAATAAGTATGAAACCGATCCATACTGCAAGCCAGTCCTCCTTTTTCCAAAGATCCGATATTTTTGTTTTGCCCTCTGATACGAATACTTCGTCATCAGCTTTGGCTTTTACATTCTGATTAACTGCGATGTCACTCATATCTATACTCCTCTCTTTTTCTTTCATATCCTAGTGTTTTAATTATTAGTGTTCCTAGTAACTAAGTAGGATATTATCAAAAAGAGTATTGAGAGTCAATACTTCTGATTATATGGATAAAAAATGAGCAGTTATAAATTTTAATTATAACTACTCATTTTCGCTAATATTCATCTATATCATTTTTAGCCCCAGACTTCCTCTGCGATCTCTTTTACAAGTTTAAGTTTTGCCCACTGCTCTTCCTCAGTCAGCTTATTTCCGATCTCACATGATGCAAATCCGCACTGTGGACTGAGATATAATCTGTCAAGCGGTACATATTTTGCAGCCTGCTTAATTCTCTCAATGACAAGCTTTTTGTTCTCAAGCTCTGGTCTCTTTGTTGTGATAAGTCCAAGAACTACCTTTTTATCTCCTGATACCTTTGCTAAAGGAGCAAATCCGCCTGATCTCTCATCATCAAACTCAAGATAATATGCGTTTACGTTTTCCTCACCGAAAAGCAGATCTGCCACTCCGTCATATGCTCCTGAACTGAAGAATGTAGAATGATAATTTCCACGGCATACATGGGTATTTATAACAAGATCTTCTGGTGCATTAGCAACCACCTCATTATTAAGCTTAAGTATCAGCTTCTTGTACTCTTCAAGAGCCTCTCCGCTTCTTCCTGTCAGTCCGACTGCAAGCTTTGGATTTACCATTCCTCCCCATACACAGTCATCGAACTGGAGATTTCTGCATCCTGCGGCATATATCTCATCAACGAACTCACCATATGCTTTGATAACATCCTCTGCAAATGCTTCCTCTGTTCCGTAAATATCCAGTGTATCTGCCAAAAGCTCTGTACCTGTAAAATATGCATAAAACTGTCCCGGTGAAGGAATTGTCTGTTTTGCAACTGTGTTCTCATCCTCCAGAGCCTTTACAAACTTGAAATGCTCCACGAACGGGTGATCCTTTACAGATATTTTTCCAACCATGTATGTATCGTCGATCATTGCTGCCTCGGCATCGAAAGTAGTGTTTCCGTCTACAGTCTTTTTATGCTCTATTCCGTTAAATCCCCACATGAAATCCAGATGCCAGGTTGATCTTCTAAACTCTCCGTCTGTAATCACATGGTAGCCAAGCTCTTTTACTTTATTGACAAGCTCTACAATGCACTCATCCTCAACAGCCTTAAGCTCATTTGCATCTATCGTGCCTGCCTCAAACTCAGCTCTAGCCTTCTTAAGTCGCTCCGGGCGCAGGAAACTTCCTACATAATCATATCTAAAAGGTGTTTTTAATTCGCTCATTATACCTCTCCTTTGTATATCTACTGTTTTATATCTGCTGTTTTCTCGTTTAACTGATGCCATTATAGTCAAAACCATTAGATTTGTATAATACAAAAAAATAAGAGTTTGTCATAGGTTTTTTCTATGGCAAGCTCTTATCTTTGTTTTCACTCTTATTCTTATAATTATTCTTATCTTTGTTCATTTTTGTTTTTATTTTTTTCATCTATTTTCAATGATCATTCCGTCTCAAATATCACAATCCGCTCCCGCACATTCTCTCCGTCAAACAGATCTCTGCAATCAATTTCGTCTGAAAACATCAGCTCATCCACCGTCATCAGATACGATATGTACTCATCCGAAGGATAATAGAAAAACAGCTTGATCTGCCGCATATTTTCATAGTATGATTTCAAAACCCTTCCGATAACTTTTTGCAGGATTTCCAGTGAAAACGGATTAAAAAAATAAATTCTGTCCACATCCGTCGGAACAGCATATTGTGTAGCGTCAGCAAGTTCAAACTCTACTCTTCCTGAAGCTGCTGCAGTATTTTTATTCTGTACCGCTCTCTCATAAATTCTCTCATTGTACTCAATTCCTATCGATCTGCACCTCGTCTGATACGACAGGAAAAAATCCACTCTGCCCTTTCCACATCCATAGTCTATCATGGTGTTTCCTTTTCGTATCAGGCCACTGTTCGCAAGTCTCTCCAAAACAGAATACGGAGTCGGCTCGTATGGATACCTGTACTGGTCTGAGTCAGTATCATCCCTTCCTGTAGTGTGGATATTTAAAAGGCGATCCCATCTTATTTCGTTATTTTCTTCTTTCATATTCTTACTTTCCATTCAGATAATCATTCCATCTGGCGTTTGATTCCTCAAGTTCATGCTTCTGCATGATCCTGTTGCGGTCACTGAGTATAGACAACATTTCGTCCACTATCTCCTCAAGCGGAAGCTTCTTGTAATGTGACAGATAACCTATCATTCGCTGCGCTGTCCAGTCAGTGTTCAGATTTTTAGTGATCTCATCACAGAATTGCTCTGGATATCCTCTTTTTAATAGAATGTGATATAGTTCTATGCTTTTTGGTGATTTTGGTTTCATATTTAGATTACCACTCCATTACAATGATCGATCTCATGCTGAATGATCTGTGCTGTCCATCCTGTATATTTCCCATGCTGTGGCTTAAAATTCTGTTCCAGATAGTCAACCTCTATCTCCTCATATCTTGTACAAGGTCTGACTCCTATAAGTGACAGACAGCTTTCCTCCGTCTGATATTCACCTGATTTCTTAGTGATAACCGGATTAACCATAGCAAATTGAAATGGTCCGGCAGACACTACGATTATCGATTTATTGACACCTATCATATTCGCAGCCATCCCGACACACACTTCGCTGTTCGCTCTTAATGTATCTAAAAGATCTGTTATAACCTGCTTATCAGCCTCTATTGCCGGCTGTGCTTTTCTTGCAAAAATGCCTTTTCCGCTTACAATTTTCTTTATCATAATTTATACTACACCAGTTTACAACTTTATAAATGATAGACTTGCTGACAAACCAGCTGTTTTAA
>CAVABC010000063.1:0-18853 GCA_963586665.1 Acutalibacteraceae bacterium | reverse complement strand
AGCTTCCTGATTGATGCAGTAGTTGATCCCATCCAGAGTCTTTCCGCGGGAAAGCTGGTTTTTAGACTGGATCTCTTTTGCCCATGCAAAGAAGGCCTCTACAAGAGGTCTGATGTTAGCCTGACGGTACATTTTTCTGACTTTTTCCGGTTTCCCTTCCATCTGATTGTCCAGATGATAGATCGCTGCGATCCGGCTGACCGCTTCGTAGGCCACAGTCTCTTTTGCATTTTTCTGCGCTGCTTTCGGCAGGGCTTTCAATGCTTCCGCAAACCTGCGCCTTGCATGGGACCAGCAGCCGGCAAAGATGATGTCCGGATTTTTCCTGTCCAGCTTCTTATATGCAGAATAACCGTCACAGACCACGATCCCCTTAAAATCTTTCAGGAATTCTTCCGGATGGTCTGCTTTCCGGGTACGCTGGTATTCATACAGGATGACCGGGGTATCCGTATAACTCTTTCCGGTCCGGTAGATCCACATGTAACTTTTGCTGTTTGCCGGCCGCCCGTCCTTAGTGACCATGACCGGAGTCTCATCCGCCTGAAGTACATGAAACTGATACATTTCCTTATGGAGCCGGTCATAAAGGATGCCCAGATACCTGTCCGCACACTGGATCATCCAGTTTGCCATGACCTGTCTGGAGATATGGATGTCATTCCGCAGGAATTCCTGGCTGATCCTGTAAAGAGGAAGCCCGTTTACGTACTTGGCATTCATGACGCTTGCTGCAAGTGACGGGGTGAGCAGGCTGTTACGGAGCAGATCCTTCGGACGGTCCGCTTTTATGATCGTCTGGTTGTCCTTACCTGCGTAGACTGCCACATGATGTTCTTCAACAGTATAGACTGCCGGCAGCACACGTACCCTTTTATAGATCTCGTCCGGAAGCTGTTTCCATCCATCTGTGCCAAAGACATCCCGGAGTTTTTCTTCTGACAGGGTATGGCGGATCACTTCAACCGGAAGATCCTTCAGATCTGCCTCTCGTTTTCCTTTGCTCTTGCGATGACGGGGCTGGATCACTTCTTCTTCAACAGGCTCGACCACATACAGTGTTTCTGTAAGTGCTTCAGCCTCGTTAAAGATAAGTTCCAGTTCCATCTGTCCGGAGATCGTCTCCAGCTTTTCGGAAGAACGGCCGTAACGCTTGTTGTTTGCGTCAGCGATCTGTTCGATAAGGCACTCCATGTTGGTATTCAGCTGGCTGATCGTTAATCCTCAATAATCAGTACCTGTTCATCTTACCACATTTCTGAGATAATTACTCCCAACATTTCTAAACATGACTTCGTGCAATTCGCTCGATTTGCGCGATTCGTGTTCATTTTATCCAGGAGGATCATCTCATGAACGCAAGACAAAAACTTCATCAGGTCCAGCTTCAGGAATGGACCGTCAGATTTGCAGATCAGAAGTATACGGTAAATGGTGCTTTTGCTACTGAATATAGTATTCGCATTCTATATCCTAGCCGCTTCTGTTGATGTTGAAAAATTAGTATATCGTCATGTCCATTATAGATTGGATTGCAGCCAAATCTATTTTGCAAAAAACAGGATAATGACGAGTGCTAATTAACAAAAACAGCAAATAAAACCGGAAAGAAGCAGAAAAATTGCGACTTTCCGGTTTTTCACATCTCACAAATACGGCAACTTCACCCGATACCGGCGAAGTTCTGCTTCGCCAATTTCAGAAATAATCCGCTCAACAGAACCCAGCAATTTTTCCTTATCTTTCGGCAGATCACCATGCAACTGAAAAGCATTGGAGGCTCCCATAGCTGCGAAAGTAACGGGGATTGTCAGGTTCTGTATCAGGGTTTTGATTTCTTGATATTTTTCCGTTTCACTTTCTTCTTCCCAGCGATTCTGCTGGATTTCCTGGTAAAGTTCTGAGTCTGGATAGAGAGTCAGCATGTTTGGAACGATAAGAAAAGGATGCAGCTGGTTGAAAATATCGGCAGTGTTTTTTGCGCCGGCAATTCCGTTTCCTTTTCCGGAGATTCCGGTGAGATAGAAGAAGCCATATTCAATTCCGGCTTTTTCCAAACGTTTACATTGAATTAGGATATCGCTGGAGTGGTAGCCTTTGTTCATGAAGGTTAAGGCCTGGTCATCCGCTGTTTCTACGCTGATGGTAAGGCGATTATAGCCAGCTTCACGAAGCTTTTTCAGATCAGAATCAGTTTTGTTAACAGAATCCGTAATGCGTGCGAAACATCCGATAGAAGTGACAGATGGAATGTACTGGTGAATCAGTTCTGCAATCTGAAGCAGATATTCTGTTTTTAAAATAAAGGGATTAGCTCCAGTCAGGAATACCCGCTGAATGGGCCGGGGGTTTGAGAGACCTCTGAGCCGTGAGGTTATCTGAGAAGCTGGATTATAGCGAAAAGTCTGTACTTCCAACAGATCATTTTCGATTTCTTCCATAGGTGACATTCGGAAGTTAAATGGAAGATCTGCGTATAATGTGCAGAATTTGCATTTATGGTGTGTGCAGCCGGCAGTAACCTGTAAAAGAAGCGAAGAAGCCTCATAGGGTGGTCGCCAGATGGTTCCTGTATAATGCATGATAGCACCTCCTTTGTGCATGATTATAGCAGGGTACTTTACAATGAAAAGTACTGTACTTTTTTGTAGTACTGTTGAAGGGAAAGAAAACACAGTATAATACAATATAAGAAAAATGCAGGAGGAAACTGTCAATGAGAAAAACGGAACAGTCTATACAACGCTGCAAAACCATGTCTACACTGCAGAAGATCCTTGGCGGTAAATGGAAACTGGAGATTCTGTACTATATCGGAGTGGCGGACGTACACAGATTTGGAAGTCTCAGGCGTCATCTGGGAGAAATCACGGAATCTTCTTTGACCAAGCAGTTACGGGAACTGGAAACGGACGGATTTCTTCATCGTCAAGATTTTCAGGAAGTACCACCGCATGTTGAATACACACTTACCGAACTTGGAGAGAGCTTCCTTTCTGTTTTAGATTTTATGAAAAAATGGGGCGAAAAAAATCTGGATGGAATTTCTTGATATTTATATTTACACCAAGGAATCCTCTTTATACCAAACTATCCTCAAAAAAATGACAACAATATTTGTCAAAAATATATTGACAAGGAAAGTTGTCAATGCTAAGATAAAACCATGAAATGACAAGAAAACTTGTCAAAACATACAGTAAAAGGAGGGCCTGCATTGCCACTGTTAAATCGTCTAAAAGAATATCGTTCCAGCCAGGGGATCAATCAGACTGAGCTGGGGAAGATGGCCGGGGTGTCCAGGCAGACGATCAGTCTGATCGAGAGAGGGGACTATTCACCTTCTGTAACACTGGCACTTAAGATCGCCCGGATCTTTCAGGTAAGTGTAGAGGACATTTTCATGTATGAGGAGGATGAAGATGAGGCAGGAGAATAAGACAAAAAGTGTTAAGAGATTCAGTGTGAAGATGCTTCTGGCAATGGTGTTTGGAGGTGTGCTGGGAGGCCTTTTCGGTATTTTTATGTATTATTTTCATGGAAATCTGGAAGTATTTCTGACAACATGGCCAAAGGTGATTCAGAGTATATTGGCTCCGGGGATGCTGGTGGTAGATGTTATTTCTGTTCTGGCAGGAGAGATTTGCCTGAGAAAGTTGGGTAAAGTCTGCGAAAGAATCGAGAATGCAGAAGATGAGGAAGCAGATCTTGTCAGTTATCAGGAAGAAAAATATGGAGCAATTCTGCAATGTGTCAATGTGATTTCACAAGTGTTTTGCATTTTTCTTCTTGCAAACGGCTATCAGATGGGATATATCGAATCCAGTAATAAAAATGCGACCAATTTTCTCATAGCCTGTATACTGTTTATAGCCTGCTTCTTTTATGATGGAATTGTGCAGGCCAGATATATCAAGCTGCTTCAGAAGGTACATCCGGAAAAGAGAGGAGATGTTTCCTCCATAAAATTTCAGCAGCAGTGGCTGGAGAGCTGTGATGAGGCGGAGAAAGAAGTTATCTATCAGAGTTCTTACAAGACCTATGTTTTTATGAACAGAGCAATTGGATTACTGCTGATCATTACAATGGTATCCCATCTGTTTTTCAAAACAGGTATCATGGCGATCCTGGTGGTTGGTGTGATGTATCTGATCCTGGTTATGAAGTACAGTTTTTCATGCGTGAGTCTGAGGAAGAACCGGATTTTGAGATAAAAAATAAGGGTTGTAATCATTTCAAACATAGAACAAAGCGAAATACGAATGGCTGATTTACTTTTATAGAAAATATAACAGAGAAACTGTTTTATTTACGGGACAGTTCCTCTGTTTTTTTGTATGAAAGTTCCCTGACATAAGTGAGGATTCTGTTTCTCAATTCCTGATCTGTCTGCATCATCTGAACCAGTTCATACAGTTCCGGTGATTCGGAACGGGAGACAGTGATCTGATCGGCTTCCATCTGATCGGAGATACCATATAAAAAATCAACATTACAATGGAAAGTCTGTGCGATAAAACAGGCAGACTGGTAGGAGGGTTCACGCTCACCACGCTCATAACGGCCGTATGCCATAGCTGAAATATTCAGCTGGCGTGCGGCTTCTGCTTTATTGATATTCAGGGATGTTCGAAGCTGGATCAGCCTTTCCGGACAAAAATTCATAAAATTCACCTCTTGATAATAACCAATGATTATGATAACATATAAAATAAAACTAACCAATGGTTATTATAAGCGAAAAGATCAGATATTACAAGGGCGAAAAAACATTTCAGTTGTGCAGAATACGAATATTCATTATATAAAAGCACTGGCAGGAGTGTTAACAGTAGTTTTGGAGGAAAATAATGGCAACGATACTTGTTGATTATGAGAATGTAAACGGGACGAATGGCTTGAAGGGTGCAGACGCATTAGGGCCAGAAGATACACTTATGATTTTTTACAGTAACTGTTGTGGGAAAATACGGTATGATTATATGCAGGACATTAAGGAAAGCGGTTGTGAATTTCATATTGTGAAGCTTAAAGGTACAGGCAAAAACGCTCTCGATTTTTATATTGCCACGGAGTGCGGGGTAATCAGCGAACGGGGAGAGCGGCGGATCGCTATCATAAGCAATGATAAAGGATTTCAGGCGGTAATTGATTTCTTTTGCGTAAACCGTGATACTGCCCGTGTGCAGATTGTAAAGGCCGGTAATATAGAAACGGCAATAACTTTGTTCAGCTCTCCGGAAGAAGCGGGGAGAAGAGCGTTTCTTCAGAGGAGAATGTCAACTCTTGACCTTGCAGCAGAATGTGCAAGGCTTGAGGAACGCAATGCCATGAGAAAAGAAATTCAGAACATTTTGCAGGGAACGCAATATGAAGAAAAAACCACAGAGATTATAGATTTTATTACAGCAAAAGCGAAAAAAGGAAAGAAAGCGCTGTATACAGGATCGTTGCATACTTTTGGCCGAAGGGACGGAACAGAAATCTACCAGTTGTTGAGAGGACATTTGTTTGAGCAAATTAAGTAAGTTGTCTGCTTTAGTTGCGAATTATGCTTTTCAAAAATAATGCAGTATTCCTAAAATATAGGTTGTTAAACATTTTGCGGGTAGTTAAAGAGTAGTTAAATGAGTAAATCCTTGCAAAGCCTATAAATATAGATTTTGTAGGGATTTTTTTATAACAGGTATTGTACATCTGACAACAGAAAAATCAGGCAGGTGAGAAAATGACACTTCAACAGTTAAAATACGTGATCACAGTGGCAGAGACAGGGACGATCACAGAGGCAGCCAATAAACTGTATATTTCCCAGCCAAGCCTTACGAACGCTATTCATGAGCTGGAAAAAGAAATGAATATTGTGATCTTTAACAGAACCAACAAAGGAATCACCCTTTCCAAAGAGGGAGATGATTTTCTGGGATATGCGAGGCAGGTACTGGAGCAGGCGGCAATCCTTGAAGACAAGTATAAGGGAAGCAGTGGAGGCAAGAAACAGTTCTGTGTATCAACGCAGCATTATTCTTTTGCAGTTAATGCATTTGTAGATCTGATCAAGGAATATGGCCAGGAGGAGTATGATTTCAGCATCCGGGAAACACAGACCTATGAGATCATAGAGGATGTGGCGAAAATGAGAAGCGAGATCGGAATCCTGTTCCTGAATGATTTTAACGAGAAGGTTTTGGGTAAGATCCTGAAATCGCATGATCTGGAATTTCATCAGCTGTTTATAGCCAGGCCGCATGTATTCATCAGCAGAAAGCATCCTCTTGCGAAAAAAAGTGTGATCACAAATGAAGAGCTGGGCGCATATCCATATCTTTCCTTTGAACAGGGAGAACATAATTCGTTTTATTTTTCGGAAGAGATCTTTTCGGAATCTGAAAGAAAGAAAAACATCCGGGTACGTGACAGAGCAACACTTTTTAATCTTCTGATCGGACTGAATGGTTACACCGTGTGCAGCGGAGTTATTGACAGAGAGCTGAACGGAAAAGATATCATAGCAGTTCCTCTGGCAGATGAGAGTGATATGCGGATCGGATATATCACACACAGAAAAGGAAGGCTGAGCAGACTGGGTTCTACCTATCTGACAGCACTGAACAGGTATCTGGAGTAGACAGGTTGTCCATAGCTTTAAACTATGGACAACCTGAATTTTTATGTATTTTTCACGGGAAAGAATTCCATTTATAATAAGGACCATCGAATCACCCACAGATAATTTGGCTATTATGAATTGGAGGATATTATGCAGACATCAGTAATTGGCTTTCCGAGAATTGGTACATTAAGAGAATTAAAATTTGCATCTGAGAAATATTTTAGAAAAGAGATAGAATCAGACCAGCTGTTAAAAACAGCAGAAGATTTAAGAAAGATTCACTGGAACACACAGAAAACAGCCGGGATCGATTATATTTCCAGCAACGATTTTTCACACTATGATCTTATGCTGGATACAGCTGTGCTGCTGGGAATCGTGCCAAAGCGTTACAAAGATCTGAAACTTTCTGAATTGGATACTTATTTTGCAATGGCAAGAGGATATCAGGGAGAGAGCGGAGATGTAAAAGCTCTTGCAATGAAAAAATGGTTTAACACCAACTATCATTACATTGTTCCGGAAGTAGAGGATGATACAGTTATTGAGCTTTCCGGAAATAAGCTCTGGAATGAATATGCAGAAGCAAAGGCACTTGGAATTGAGACCAAACCGGTTGTGATCGGCGCATATACAGTACTGAAGCTGTGCAGATACACAGGGAAAAAGACAGCAAAGGATTATGTGGATGCAATTGTAAAAGCATATCAGGAACTTCTCAGAAAGTGCAATGAGAAGGGAATCTGCTGGGTGCAGTTTGATGAGCCGGCCCTTGTCCGTGATATGGAAAAAAGTGATATTGAGCTGTTTTGCAGAATTTATAAGGAAGTTCTTTCCTGCAAGGAGAACTGCCATGTTCTGGTGCAGACTTATTTTGGTGATGTGAGAGATATTTATCAGGAGCTGATCCAGATGCCTTTTGACGGGATCGGACTGGATTTTATAGAAGGAAAAGAAACCTTAAACCTTATTGAAAAATATGGTTTCCCGCAGGATAAACAGTTATTTGCAGGACTTGTAAACGGAAAAAATATCTGGAGAAATCATTACGACAGAACTTTGAAAACACTGAATATTCTTAAGAAAAAGAATATCACAGCAGTTCTGTCCACTTCCTGTTCTCTGCTCCATGTACCTTATACTTTAAAACATGAGGCGAAACTTTCACAGGATTATCTGGCACATTTTGCTTATGCGGAGGAAAAACTGACAGAGCTGGCAGAACTCAGTGTGCTTGCAGATCTGGAGGATTATACCTCTGAAGAAGCATATGTTAAGAATCAGAAGCTTTTTGACGGAAGAAGAGACTGTGAAAATGCAGCAGTAAAAGAGAGACTTTCCAAAGTTATAGAAAGCGATTATACAAGACTTCCGAAGAGAAGTGAGCGCCAGAAGCTGCAGAAAAAGGTTCTTGGTATTCCGGAATTCCCGACAACAACGATCGGTTCATTCCCACAGACCAAAGATGTAAAAGCAACCCGTTCTGCTTACAGAAAAGGTGATATTTCCAGAGAGGAATATGTAGAATTCAATAAGAGGAAGATTAAAGAATGTGTTGAGTGGCAGGAAGATATCGGATTGGATGTACTTGTCCATGGAGAATATGAAAGAAATGACATGGTTGAGTATTTTGGCGAAGCTCTGGGAGGATTTCTTTTTACAGAAAAAGCCTGGGTACAGTCCTATGGAACACGTTGCGTAAAACCGCCGGTTATCTGGGGTGATGTATACCGTAAAAATCCGATGACAGTAGAATGGTCTGTTTACGCGCAGTCTCTGACCAATAAGGTTATGAAAGGAATGCTTACAGGACCGGTAACGATCCTGAACTGGTCATTCCCAAGAGAAGATATTTCCATAAAAGAGTCCATTTCCCAGATCGCACTGGCAATCCGTGACGAAGTTCTTGACCTGGAGGCAAATGGAATCAAAATGATCCAGATCGATGAAGCTGCATTGAGAGAGAAACTTCCCCTTCGAAAAACAGACTGGTATAAGGAGTATCTTGATTTTGCCATTCCGGCATTTTGCCTGACACACAGCGGCGTGAAACCGGAGACTCAGATACATACACATATGTGCTACAGCGAATTCACCGATATCATTCCGGCCATTGATGATATGGATGCAGACGTGATCACATTTGAGGCATCCCGTTCTGATCTTCAGATTCTGGATGCATTAAGAGAAAATCATTTCGAGACAGAAGTCGGACCGGGAGTTTATGATATCCATTCTCCACGAGTACCGTCTGTAGAAGAGATCGTCAATACGCTGAACATCATGCTTACAAAGATTGAAAAAGATAAGTTATGGGTAAATCCGGATTGCGGACTGAAAACAAGAGGCGTATCGGAAACAGATGCAAGTCTTCGAAACATGGTAAAAGCAGCTGAGCAGATAAGAAAACAGGCTCAGTAACAGAAATAAAAAATATATCCGAGGGATTGCTTCATCTGTGGAACAGTTCCTCGGTTTCTATTTATCATATAAGCTTTTTTTGACAAACGGTGCAGCAGTTATTTATCATATCAGGATATAAATTGCAATTTCTCTCACAAGATTGTAAAATAGAAGCATTCCGCAAATACAGAAGTACGCAGCACTGCGGACCAGTCAAGTGGATATTTGCAACGGAAAAATATACAAACAACCATGGAAGTGAGAACAACAAAAATGAACAATAAAATCGTAGTCTGCCTTGGAAAGGGCGGGCAGAGGGATATGGCGGAGTCTTTTGCGAGGCGGACGGATGCACCGATCCAGGATAAATCGGGGGATTATCTTACCGTCCGGTTTGATTCCAAAGGGGTATCCCTGTCAGGATTTGGGCTGACCTATCAGGGGGATTTCGTGGAGTCAATGTTACACCGAGTGACGAATGGACGGCTGCAGCATGAGATGCTGGTGAAAGCTGCCAAGTCAGATAAAGAGGGCAGGAAGGCCATTGATGCCACAGCCGGAATGGGAGAGGATGCGTTTCTTCTGGCTGCCCAGGGTTACGAGGTGACGTTGTATGAGCAGAATCCGGTGATCGCGGTTCTTCTGAAAGATGCCATTCGTCGTGCAAAGAAAAATATGGATCTGAAAGACATTGCCAACCGTATGAAAGTGATCGAAGGAAACAGTGTGGAATGTATGTCAAAGCTTCTTGACCCGGTGGATGTGATCTATCTGGATCCCATGTTTCCGGCAAGGCAGAAATCCAGCCTGATCAATAAGAAACTTCAGCTGATCCAGAAACTGGAACCACCGTGTTCCGAGGAAACGGATCTTTTTGACGCTGCTATCAAGGCAAATCCGGATAAGATCATCGTCAAACGTCCGCTGAAAAGCGAATGTCTTGCCGGCCGGGAGCCATCTTATACATTAAAAGGCAAAGCCATTCGATATGACTGTTATGTGTTATGATCAGAGGATATCTGTATTTATAAGCATATAGGATGTGACAGCACAGATATAAATATCTGATCTGTACAAGAATATCTGTGGATAGGTGGATATTACATGTAGATCATAAAACAGTTGCGTTCGTGAATATAGGAGATGATTTATTCATAATGAAGTTAAATAACGAAGTCAAACATTATCTGTATAAAGACCGCATCGGAAACCTTAAAGCGGAAGCCGTAGGCGTGGTAAGCGGAGAAAAACATTTCCCAGTATTTCCAGGGAATATGATCTTTAAGCCGCTGACGAAATCTAAGCCATTTTCCACACCACTGTATGCTTATGCGGAGGTGTTCTGGTCGACGGTCATCAATGAATATTTCATGCCTGCGCCCCAGTATGAACTGGCGACCTGCGAAGGTTATGAGGCAGTGAATGAGAAATATCTTGATTATGGAACGGCAGTCCCCATGGCATATAAAGACGGGGAGTTCCTTTTGAACCTTTTGGAGTTTTTCCGAAAGTATCCAGATGAAAAAGTGGATATAGATAATTATGTAAATTATTGTCAGATGTTTTACGATTATCGGGATATCTTTGAATCGGATTTTTTCCAGAAACATGAAGATCTGGCAGAGCAGCTTGCCATGCAGGTGCTGATTTCTGTTTTGAAAGGAGATCAGAATTACCATTATGAGAATGTAGCCTTTCTCTGCGATAAAGATGGCGGGATCATAAGCCTGGCACCCATGATCGATCATGAGTTTTCTACCTACTTCATGTTCCCGGATGATGTTTCCCGTCATGTATACTGGCTGATGGAATTAAGTAAATCTATTCGGGGTTGGGAAGTACAGCCAGGGGAATATGATAATTTCAAAAATCCGGAAGAACGGAAACTGATGGAAAAAAGTGCCACCTGTATTCACAAAAATCTTCTTTATATAAAGGAACATTATCCAAAAGTAACCGAAGAATTTCTGAACAACGCAGAAAAACTGAAAACAGCACTGACACAAAGCCCGAAAGATTTTTTGCTTCAGGGAAATCTGGAGTTCCCGGACTGTGCAAATTCCAGTGCCTGGTTGATCGGAAAAGCCAGATACAAGGATAAAGATGAAGAGAAAGCCAGAGCGTATGAGGCAGGATTCCAGGGAAAAGAGAAAAAAATCGACTTCCGGGATGTAAGTATCAGTGCAATAAATGAAATAAGATCCATCCTCAGCCAGATGGAAGAAGTTTTGGGAAAGAGAGAATAAACAAATGAAACAAACAAAAACAACATTGACAAAAACCTGGGTGGTGGCAGCACTTGCCTGTGTCTGCTGTCTTCTGTGGGGCAGTGCGATCCCTGTGATCAAGACCGGATACCGCCTCATGCAGGTGGATTCTGCAGATACTGCCAGCCAGATCGTTTTTGCGGGAGTGCGCTTTGCACTGGCAGGAATCCTGGTACTGATCTTTGCGTCCATCAGTGAGCGGAAAGTGATGATCCCGGACCGGATGATCCTGAAGTATGCAGTACCGGTATGCCTTGCTCAGACGGTGTGTCAATATTTCTTCTTTTATATCGGAGTGGCACACACTTCCGGCGTAAAAGGTGCGATCATCACAGGACTTGGAAATTTTATCGCCATTCTGTTATCCTGCCTTATTTTCCGAAAAGAACGGATGACTGGAAGAAAAATGCTTGGATGTATTCTCGGATTTGCGGGAGTAGTTATCATCAATCTCATGGGTAATTCCCTGGATGCAGGTTTTAAGCTCACAGGAGAAGGATTTATTCTGATCGCGCAGTTTTCTTACGGAATGTCTACCGTTCTGATCAATATTTTCTCCAGAAAAGTATCTCCGGTGGTACTCAGCGGAACGCAGTTTACCATGGGCGGAGTGATTCTGTTTCTGATCGGAAAAGTGATGGGCGGGCATCTTGGAGTGGTAAATGCTGCCGGAATCGGAATTATCTTTTATTTGGCAATGGTATCTGCGGTAGCGTATACACTGTGGTCGGTACTCCTTGCATGGAATGATGTATCCAGAGTGGCAATCTTTGGATTTGTAAATCCGTTGTTCAGTGTGATCCTGTCAGCCCTGGTTCTGGGAGAGGTTCGTCAGGCATTTAACCTGGGAAGCCTGATCGCACTGTTCCTTGTATGTGTGGGAATTTATGTGGTAAATCGCAAAGACAAAGCGACTGTCCATTGACAACTTCTTCAGAAAAGTCGTATACTATGCGTGCTTACTCTAATAGACTGCGAGACGTTTGTTGAGTACAGCGTTGCATAGTAAAGCGGATTATGGATATCCGCTGGAGAATGTTTGAAAAAGATTTTCTGTAAGATATGTCGGAGCGATATAGGGCATATTGTGGAAATGATTTTTGCGCAGACTCCAGATTAAAAGAGGGAGGAAAGAGACTATGAACAACAATAACGGCATTAAAAATGTTGTAGCCATCGGTATTGGTGCGGCTCTGTTTTTCGTACTTGGACGTTTTGTGGCAATCCCAAGTCCGGTGCCGAATACGAACATCAGCCTTCAGTATGCAGTACTGGCTCTGCTGGCAGCAATGTACGGACCGGTTGCAGGTGGACTGATCGGTTTCATCGGTCATACACTGGTAGATCTGTCCTGGGGCGGAAGCCCATGGTGGAGCTGGGTTATCACTTCTGCTTTTGTAGGTGTGGTAATCGGTATTTTTGCGAAGAAGCTGAATGTTCAGGAAGGTGAGTTCGGTAAAGGTAAAGTAACGATCTTTGTAATTGCCAATGTGGTTGCACATGTAGTTGGCTGGGTCGTTGTTGCTCCTGTACTTGACATTCTGATCTATGCAGAACCGGCAAACAAAGTATTTGCACAGGGTGCGTTTGCAGCAGTTTCCAACACAATTACCGGAGCTGTAGTAGGCGGACTTCTGATCCTGGCGTATACAAAGACAATCGCCAAGAAAGGTTCTCTGGACCAGGAGTAAAACTCTGACAAAAAGCCTTTTCATTTTGCTTATAAGGCATATGAAAAGGCTTTTCTTCTGTTAACAAGTGAATGATTTATTGAGGTAATAATACATGACTGAGAAAAAATCTCCTGTTATTTCTTTTAAAAATTTTACGTTTCAGTACCGTGCCCAGAAACGTCCCACACTGACCGGGATTAATCTGGACATTTATCCCGGTGAGAGAGTTCTCATTGCCGGACCCTCCGGCTGTGGAAAAAGTACTCTTGCCGGCTGTATCAACGGCCTGAATCCATTTTCCAATCCGGGGGAATGTACCGGAGAGCTGATCGTTGATGGCGTCAATGCGCCAAAAAGCAGCATTTTCGAACTGTCCGCCCATGTGGGAACGGTACTGCAGGATCCGGATGGCCAGTTTATTGGACTGACAGTAGGAGAAGATATTGCTTTTGCCCTGGAAAACAGCTGTATGCCCCAGGATGAGATGCACGAGATCACACGCCATGCGGCGGAACTGGTAGGAATTGAGAACCATCTGGACTATGCACCCCATGAACTCTCCGGTGGACAGAAACAGAGGGTAAGTCTTGCGGGAGTTATGGTAGACCAGGTAAAGATCCTCCTGTTTGACGAACCGCTGGCCAATCTTGACCCGGCCACAGGAAAGCAGACCATTGAGCTGATCGATGAGATTCAGGAAAAGACGGATACTACTGTAGTGATTATCGAGCACCGTCTTGAGGATGTGCTCTGGCGAAATGTAGATCGTATCATTCTTATGAAAGACGGCGGAATTCTTGCGGATCTCCATCCAGATGAACTGCTTTCCACAGATCTTCTGGGTGAGAACGGAATCCGTGAACCACTGTATCTGACAGCCATGCGCTATGCAGGTGTGGAAATTCTTCCGGAGAAAAAACCTGCTCATGTGGATTCCGTGGTGATCAATGAAGCAGACCGAACGAAGCTGCACAACTGGTTCCAGGCTCAGCCAGCTGCATCACCGGATAAAGAGAAAACACCGCTCCTGGAAGTGAAGAATTTAAGTTTTGGCTATACAAAAGAGCACCAGACACTTCGGAATGTAAGCCTTTCCATCGGAAAAGGCGAGATGGTCAGCATTGTCGGAAAAAACGGTGCGGGAAAATCTACATTTTCCAAACTTGTCTGCGGATTCGAGACACCGGATTCCGGTGAGATTCTTTTTGATGGAAAAGATCTTCTGCAGGAAAATATCCGTCACAGGGCGAAGCATATCGGCTATGTCATGCAGAACCCGAACCAGATGATCTCCAAGACCATGATCTTTGATGAAGTGGCTCTGAGCCTTAAAAATATGGGAAAAAGTGATGCGGAGATCCGGGAAAAAGTAGAAGAAACCTTGAAAATCTGTGGCCTTTATCCCTTCCGTAACTGGCCGGTATCTGCGTTAAGTTTCGGCCAGAAAAAACGTGTGACCATCGCCAGTGTTCTTGTGCAGAATCCGGAGCTGATCATTCTGGATGAGCCTACCGCAGGCCAGGATTTCCATCATTATACAGAGATCATGGAATTTCTCCGTGGCTTAAATGAGCAGGGAGTTACGGTTGTGATGATTACTCATGACATGCATCTGATGCTGGAATACACCCCACGTGCACTGGTATTTGCAGACGGACAGATGATCGCGGACCGCAGTGCGGCTGCAGTTCTCTGTGATCCGGAGCTGATACAGAAGGCCGCACTGAAAGAAACCAGCCTGTTTACACTGGCTAATCATCTGGATATCACACCGGCGGAGGCCTTTGTAGAACGTTTCATAAAAGAAGACAGGGAGGTGCGTAGTCATGGCTGCTAAAACGGTATTGAATTATCTGCCAAGAGAGAGTGTAGTGCATAAACTGACCGGTACAACCAAGCTGGCATTTTTCCTGCTGTTTACTTTTGCCAGCATGATCACTTACAACACATGGGTTCTTCTTGGCCTGTTTGCGGTAAGTATCGCCGCATTTAAACTTAGCAAGATCAAGTTTAAAGAAGTACGTTTTATGATGATCTTTATGCTGGTATTTCTGATCCTGAACAATCTGTTCATTTTTCTGTTTGACCCGAACCAGGGAACGACTTTGTATGGGACTAAACATGTGATATGCCATTTGTTCTGGCGATATGATGTGACACAGGAGCAGCTGTTTTACATGCTGAATATTTCCCTGAAATATTTTGTGGCGCTGCCGGTAGCAATCCTTTTTATTTCTGCTACCAATCCAAGTGAATTTGCGGCCAGCCTGAACAGTATCGGTATTTCCTATAAAGTTGGATATTCTGTTGCGATCGCCTTGCGTTACATTCCGGATATCCAGAGGGATTATCACAGCATCAGCCAGGCGCAGCAGGCCAGAGGCGTGGAGTTGGGAAAAAATGAGCACTTTTTTGCCCGGTTGAAAAACTCCGTGAATATCCTTCTGCCGCTGATCCTTACCAGTTTGAACCGGATTGATGTGATCTCCAATGCCATGGAGCTGCGCGGCTTCGGAAAGAACAAAAAGCGCAGCTGGTATATGAAGAGACCGTTTGTCAGAAGAGATTTTCTGACTCTGGGGTTAGGTGTCGTGTTGCTGCTGATCAGTCTTACCGTGACCATCCGGTTTGGAAGATTTTATAATCCGTTCATATAGGTGAGTTAATGTTTGCAGATGATGTTTTGAGTAATGTGTTGCCGGCACAGAGTGAATAGTGACAGAGGCTGCATACTGAGAAAATCTGATTACATGATCTGGTACCTGTAACTATAGCATTTCCATAAATTACTGCATCAAGTTCAGCTGTTCAGAACATGAATTGCTGCGTCAGATGTTCTCGACGTACGTTTGTACGTCTGCGAGCATCTTCCTTGCAATTCATGCTCTGAACAACTTCCTTTTGATGCATTAATTCCTGGAACTGCTATAGGCAGTAAAGTGGAATGAGAGTGTATATCTTGGAAAATTGTGTAAAGTCAGATGTTAGGATACAGGGGAATATCAATAAAATCAGGAGGCGCAAAAATGGCAAAGATCAGAGTAATAAAAAAGAATGACGAATATTCCACAGACTATAAAGTAGGAGACATCCTGGAAGTAACCGGAACCTGGTATGGTGGATTTAACGTAAACAGTGTGACTGGAATCCCGTTGTGTCTGGACAAAGATGAATGCGAGGAAATTTCGGAAAATACAGATCTTTCTCATGAAGAATACGAAGAGGCAGCCACTTACTGGAAGAAAAAAGATTCGGAAGCAGTAAAACTGGATGAAGAGAAACTGAAGAAGGCTGTGGAAGAGTATATTCTGGCAAATAAAACCTGTGCTCTGGCAACAGCTGCCGGGGATTTTGTGCGGTGTACGCCCATCGAGTACACCTATCATCACGGCGCATTCTGGCTCTTTTCCGAAGGTGGCGAAAAGTTTTATGCCCTGGAAAAGAACAAGCATGTATGCCTTGCCATTTTTGATAAGTATGAAGGCTTCGGAAAGCTGAAAGGAATGCAGGTGACCGGTGTAGCGGAGCTCGTTAAACCATTTTCCGACGAGTATAATGCAGCAGCTGAGTTTCGGAAAATCCCGCTGGATGCCCTGAAAAAAATGCCGCACCCAATGAATCTTATTAAAGTGCAGCCGGAGAAGATTGAGTTCCTGAATTCGGATTTTAAGAAAGATGGGGCAGATTCCAGGCAGACGTTGTATATAATGTAAATTGATTTCAGCACAGCATTGTGCTAAAATTAATTCATAAAAATGTGAACACATAAATTAGCAAGCCAATCGGATAAAAGCATCCGCATTTGCTGCTTGCTCATAATTGCAGAACCACTAAATCCACGAATTCTGCATTACACAGACGAGGAGGAACACCATGGAATTTCAGAAACTGATCGAAGAAAGAAGAACCATCCGTAAATACAGTCCGGAAGGCAGAATCACAAAAGAAGATCTTCTTACAGTGATCAAAGCTGCTCAGGAAGCACCAAGCTGGAAGAACTCCCAGACTGGAAGATATTACTGCGTAATGTCCGAGGAAATGGTAGAGAAAATCAGCAAAGAATGCCTGCCGGAAATGAACCAGGCAAAGGCAGAGAATGCTTCTCTGATCATCACCACATTTGCACATAACCGTGCCGGATTCCAGAAAGACGGAACTGCAGACAACGAGCTTGGAAATGGCTGGGGATGCTATGATCTGGGACTCCAGAACGAGAACCTGATCCTGAAGGCACAGGAACTTGGTTACGGAACCCTGATCATGGGACTTCGTGCAGCAGATAACCTCCGTGAGATCCTTTCCATTCCGGAAACAGAGACAGTAGTAGCGGTGATCGCTATCGGAAAAGCAGCCGAAGAGCCGGCACGCCCGAAACGTAAAGATGTGGAAGATATTGTGAAATTCTATTAAATAACAGAAATAACAGGAGAAATGCCCGAGCTACATACAAAAATGCCCGGGCATTTTTTTATTGCAGAAAATTATGGACCAGTACCTTGATAATATAAAAAACGTTTTACGTAGGATTATACTGGAAAGACAGAGACTGCTTAGTTTGTTTTTTGAAAATCAAAGAGTAAATTTAAAGAGCAAAATGGACTGAAAAAGATTGCCGGAAAGGATAAATTCTGTTATCCTGTAAGAAGACAGAAATCAATGATCGTTCAAGAGTTTTACAAAAGATAAACATAAATCACAGAATAAAATGCAACTGCCCGATTTACTGGTCATTTATCTATGCAGCATCGATAAAGCCTAATCTAGTACAGTGAATCAGATCATGGGTGAAACAAAACAGCAATACATCAGGAGTAAGGGAGGTTTTTAACTAATATGCAGATCATACAAGAGAACGAATATGAAGAAACCATGAAAAATATCGTAGAACCATACCTGTCTGCCCACAGAAGAGAACTCTACGTACCAGGCGCAGACTATCCGTTTCGCAACGAAAACAAACGGATCACAGGCAAGATACACATGCTGCAGTATCTTGCAGACGATCCGAAAGGTATGGTCGTCATCAGTCACGGCTTCACAGAAGCAGCCGTAAAATATGACGAAGTAGCCTATTATTTCCTGCAGGAAGGCTATCACGTATACATTCCGGAACATTGCGGCCACGGCCTCAGCTACCGTCTTACCGCAGACCCGTCACTGGTACACATCGACACCTGGAGACGCTACATCCGTGATTTTCTCAAAGCCTGCCGCTACATAAAGAAAGCACATCCGGATCTGCCGCTGGATCTGTTTGCCCATTCCATGGGAGGTGCCATTGGCGGCATTGCGGCAGCCTGGGAGCCGGACTGGTTCCATAAGGTGATCCTTTCCTCGCCGATGATCCGTCCTCTCACCGGAAATGTCCCGTGGCCGGCAGCTACCGGAATTGCCCTGGAAAAATGCATTCTGGGAAAAGACGAGGAGTATGTATCCGGTAAGAAGCCGTACGATGGCGGAGGTTCTTTTGAGACAAGTTCCGCAACATCAAAACCAAGATACGAGCGTTACAAAACTCTTCGTACAAAACATAAGGAGCTCCAGACCTGGTCCCCGTCCTACGGCTGGCTCTGGGCTTCCGCAGAAATGAGCTGGTACCTGCGGCTCTACGGATGGAAAAAATATACAGCTCCAATGCTGGTCATTCAGGCTCAGACCGAGGATCTTGTATCTGTCCGTGCCCTGAAAAATTTTGCCGGAAAAATTAACCGTCAGAGTACGACTACCTGTGATTACATCCATATGATCGGAACCAAGCACGAGATTTATGGCAGCAGAGGCAAGATCCTTGAAAAATACTGGCGTTATATGCTTGCATTTCTGGATGATGACAGGCAGGTATAAGTTTGAAACAAGTAAGTAGAAAACAGCCACGAAATAAAGGGCACAGCAAACAA
>CAVABC010000062.1:0-19169 GCA_963586665.1 Acutalibacteraceae bacterium | reverse complement strand
ATTAATATGTAATGATGAATCTGAATTTAAAGGTTTTGTTGTTGAAATGATGCAACATAAAAGTATACAAAATAATAAATATTTTTTAAACTTGGAAAATTTCATAATGGTTGTCCTTTCATAAAATAGTAATGTTATAAGTATTGCTAAAATTATTATAAAAGACCATAACGTATTCGGTTATTCATAATTAAACGGATTTGCTATGGTCTTTTTGTTTTAGTAAGAGTACTCTTTGAAATGAAAGTAATCGTTGGTTATAAAAATATTAAATAGTAATATTTGGAAGGAAATATTTAAGCAATGCAGAAAGATAAATTGGTACTTGAAGATTACGAAACATTTTCAGTTAGAGGAAAAAATAGAATAGTTATTTTTCCGAATGTTCCATTTTGGATTGCAGTCACAGAAACAGGATTTAAAGCAATAGAGGAAATGAAAAAAACTGGTGATAAAGTTAAAGTGGCACAAAAACTTTATGGAAAATCGGAAAGAGAAGAAGTAGAAGAAATTAATAAATTTTTTTTACCACTGGAAGAAAGTAATGTTTTACATTCGACGTTAAATAGGGATGTAGTAATAAGAAAAGAATTAAAACCAAATAAGATTACATTTTTACAAACTATGAGATGCAATTTAAGATGTAGACATTGTTGTGTAGCTGATATGCCAAATCAAAATCTTGAAAGCATGTCTTTGGATAAAGCTAAGAAAGCATTGGACAGATGTCTTTTAATCATGGATGAAAAAGAAAAGGGATTATCTTTTTTAGGTGGAGAACCATTGTGTGGAGAAAAATTTCCAGAGTTAGTAGAATATGCACGATCATTAGGATTCAAAGTTGGGTTATCAACAAATGGTACTTTGGTAGATGAAGCATTTGCAAGGATGGCAAAGAAAAATAATATAAATGTGCAAATATCTTTGGATGGCACAGATAGAGAGAGTCACGAGTTTGTGAGGGGCAAAGGGACATGGGATAGTGCAATATCAGCAATAAGACTATTAAATAAATATGGTGTAGATATACAAACAAATTTAGTGTATCACAGAGGAAATATTAATAAACTAGAAGAGTACTTCGATTTTGCAATAAACAATAATATTAAAAAAGTAAGATTGATTTCACTTATGAATATGGGAAGAGCTGTGGGGCAAATGGAGAGGGTGCCATTAGACGAATTTGTGGATATAATGTACAAACTAATAAAAAAAAGACCTGATATTATAGATATCTTGGATGAAACTTCATTTATGGGATTGGTTATGGGAGCACGTTTTTCACAAAAAATGGTTGCTTGTGGAGCCGGAGTAATAACTTTGACGATAGCTCCAGATGGAGGCATATATCCATGCCTGAATTTATATGATAAGCAGTTTGAGTTTTGCAACATTTTTGATGAAAATTTTAAAGAAAAGTATGAAAAATCAGATGTAAAAAAAGAATTTCAAACATTAAATATTTCTCAGATAAATGAAGACTGTGCGAAATGTAATATTAAGTTTCTATGTGGTGGACGGTGTAGAGGAGAGACTTTTCAAGAAACGAATGATGTGAAAGCAAAATACCCTTATTGCAGTGAGTGGAAAAAAGCAATGGAAAAGATATTTTGGATTTTAGTAGAGTACCCAGAGCTTGGGGCAAATAAATTTAGCAAATTAAATAAAAATACAAGTGAATATTTAAATCTATGGCATTAATTATGTATTGTTACTCATTTGATGGCATTATTCCTATAATTCATTAGGAAAATAACCATAAATATAGTCTGATTGAGAGGAGAAATGAAAAGATGATGTTGGCAAGTGCACAGACAGGTCAAAAATCAGAAAGCTATACAGAAGTATATGGCTTAGGTAACTACAAAGAGTATTAGTTAAATTAAAGGGCTGTCAAATGGCAGCCCTTTGATGTATGAGGAATCTTACATATGACAAGTAAAAAAAATATGAGTATTTATAGAAATCTTACAATGTTATCAACTGCAAAATTTCTGTCAGGTTTTGCAGGATATGTCTACGATGTAGGAATTGTAATTTATTTATACAACATGACAGAGTCAGTAGCTGTAATAGGAGGATTTTTTGTATCACAATTTCTTCCGGCATTTGTAATGTTGATGCTGGGTGAGATGATTGACCGGTATAGCAAAAAGAGATTGATGATAATTTCTGGTTTTATAAAGGCTGCAATTTGTTTAGTATTGTTAAATAATAGAAGTGTTTGGAGTATTTATCTCACTACTTTTTTTATGAATTTAATCTTAGAATTTGAGCACAGTACATCAAGTGCGCTGATGGTTGATGTATTTTCTAAGGAAGAAATATTTAGGATGGCTTCGGTAATGAATGTTGTTGATTCAGCATCACTAATTATGGGACCAATTTGTGCATCATTTCTGGCTGCAAAATTCGATATTGGAATAAATCTGGTAATCAACATATTATTGTATATTATATCAGCGGTAATTTATGGCTTTATACAGATGAATTGTATGCAGGGCATGAATTATATAGAGAAAAAAGAGATAAAAATATATAGAAAAAAAGGAGTATGGAGAACTTATATTAAGATATTTCAAAACGCGGAAATATTGCCCACAGTAATTTTTTGGAATATTTTTATGCTTTGTATAGGAATTGCATCACCGCTTGAAATTACAATGATAGAGGATACACTTAAAATGTCATCAGCCTGGTATGGAATTGGAAATATGGTTGAAGGTTTAGGAATGATGGCAGCATCGGCTTTTATTCTTGGAAAAATAAAAAAATTAAAGTCGGAAAATATAATTTCGTTGGGACTTTTTACAGCAGCATTAAGCTATTTAATGATAGGAATTTCACCAAATATCTGGATGTATTTTATTGGAGCAGGACTTGTTGGTATGACGTCAACATTCTGCCCGCTGGGATTTAAGACCGAAATACAGGTGAAAAGCAACCCGGAGGTAGTGGGAAGGACTTTCACCACAGCAAGATTTACAATTCTTATTTCAAGAACAGCAGGTTCTCTTATTGTTGGAAATCTTTTGAATATATTTAATATTCGTGTAATGTATTATGGACTTACAGGAATATTGATGGTATCTGCAATTATTTTTGGGGTAAGATTGCTAGATAATGCGAAATGAATTTAGAGTAATTGAACTTATTTTTCGGTGCATCATAGAATAATAAAATTCCCGCCATTTTTTACAAATGGGCGGGAAAATTTTTTTACAATATACCTTAATGCTACGCCAGTTCCGGCAGCTTGTATCCTGCGCTTCGCATTTTTTCTTTAAAATCCTGTAACGACATATTTACCCTTTTTGCTCCAACTTCCGGATCTAATATACCATCCTGCACAAGAGAATATATTTCAAGGCATCTGCCTTCCTGAATTCCTTCCCGTTTTCCAACTTGAATTCCTTCCTGAATACCACGGTTTTTATGTTCATCCCACGCTTTACACATATTTAACACCTCATCTTCCTTTGAGCCGATTGTAACATTTAGTTATTTATTTCATATATTTAGTAAGCGATTTTTTCAATTTTCACCGTTTGCCCCTCAATATTAGATTTGAAAAATTAAAAAATAATATCATCACCTTCAGATACATGTGCAAAATCATTTTTACATTCAGAACAGTCTAAACCAACTTCTGTGCCCTCAAAAAAGAAAGAGTTATCGTCATTAGTATCATCCATTTTTACCCAAAGTGTATCGGAAGTTTTCTCCTCTATTGTTCCATTTAAATGAAACCAATGCGAACCATCACCTCCACTGGAGAGTAATCCCATATCCTGATCGTTTTTCCTAGCTAGAAAGATTTACTTTTATTCCAACTATAACCGCTATAATTATAAGCAATAAAATTAATAAATATCGTTTCTTATTCATTGGCTACCTCCCTAAAAAAATATATTTGTTTGCCAACTCACATTCACTTAAAGTATATTGTAGAATTTTCCATTTGTCTATAATATTGAAAACTATTTAAGATTAGTTTACTGTAATCTCCAGATTTTTCATTTTTGTTTCACATTTAACGCATTTCACATCCAAATTCTCGTCACTTACAGCAAAATGCGAGACAGCATATATGAAATATTGTATGATTAACCCAACATAAAGAAAGGAGGTTTTGACATGAAAGTAAGTGTTGAACTTTCTCCTGAATATAAAGAGCCATACGCAATCATCTATGCTGATAAAATTACAGACAGTATCCAGCGCACGCTTGATATATTCAGTTTAAATGAAAGCCCAATTACAGCTTTACAAAACGAAAAGGATATTGTTATTTTACAACCGAAAGAAATATATATGGTAAGAGTAGAAAACAAAGATACTATTATCTATGGCAAAGAACACAGCTACCGCTCCAGAAAAAGACTATACGAAATGCAGCAACAGCTTGGAGCCGGATTTATGCAAATATCAAAATCGACTTTGGTCAATCTGTCTTATATGAGCAATGTCGAGGCTGGGTTCAGCGGCACTCTTCTCTTAAAACTAAAAAACGGATGTAAAGATTACGTATCAAGAAAATATCTGCCTGAGTTTAAAAAATATCTGGGATTATAGGAGGACAAAAAAATGAAAAATTTAATTAAATACACCATAATAAGCATTGGTATGGCATTAACAATTTTCTGCATTACAGGAATGGGTTTTGATATTGCTTATGGCGGCAATTTCAGTTTAGATGATTACCGGTTCACAAAAATGGTTATCGGATGCATAATTGTAGGTCTTGGTTTTGGACTTCCGGCTACGATTTACCAAAAAGACAATCTCCCAATGCCATTTAAAGTGATCATTCATATGGGAACAGGCTGTGTTATCTATACTATTGTTGCATATGCGGTCGGCTGGATAGGTGGAACAAGCTCTATTACGCATGGAATTATAGCAGCCATACTTCAAATAGCTTTGGCATTTGTTATTTGGGGCGGATTTATGCTTCATTATCGCAGTGAAATCAAAAAAATGAATGAAAAAATCAGGAGATTAAAATTGTAGTTACTGCTTTCATTTCCTTATGTTAAAAGACCGCAAGATTTATGCGGTCTTTTTAGTGACAAAATGATTGCTGCGTGTTACAATCAACTCAAAGCATTATATTTCTGTTGATTTACATATCACTTTGAAGAGGGCAGACCACTTCGCATTTATTCTACAAAGACATGGAAATTTTCAATGCTTTACGATACCAATTAAAAGCAGGAAAATTGAAATGTCAAACAATTTTTGGGGATTTGGCTGCTTTGAACAATGAAGATATGTGGATAAGTATACACAAATTTATTATCATCCATATTACTATATTTTCCTGCTCACACAATTGAACAGGAGGTAAGATGGGGACAAAGGACTCAAAAGCAAAAGAATACCTATCAGATAACACAAGATTTAGTGAAATCTGTAATTATGTATTATTTGATGGTGAAAGGATCATCAAACCGGAGGAGCTTAAAGAACAGGATTCTGCGGAAATATTATCAATTTTCGGAATCGATAAGAAGCAGATCATAAAACAAAAATGGAGAGATCTTCTTAAAAGCGTTTCAATCAAATATACAGGAAATATGTATGTTATATTGATCGGAATAGAAGCGCAGACTGACGTACACTATGCTATGCCGGTAAAAAACATGATCTATGATGCCTTAAACTATGGAGATCAGGTCAACGAGATAAGGAAACTTCATAATCAGCAAAAAGATTATAAAAAATCAGAAGAATTTTTATCTGGTTTTACATCAGAAGATAAGCTGACACCTGTGATAACCATAACCTTGTATTTGGGAACTGGCGAATGGAATGCACCGCGAAGTCTTATGGATATGATGCCAAAGATAGATGAAAGAGTACTTCCATTTATCAATGATTATAAGATAAACTTGCTAAATCCGAGTGATATTACAGATTTTTCAAAGTTTCAGACAGGACTCAGACCATTATTTGAGGTTCTAAAAAATGCCTGGGACGAGCGCAGGCTTAATGAAGTGATCTCTTCAGATGAAACCTTTAAAAACGTAGATGTTGAAACTGTAGCAGCAATTAATCTGTTTGCCGGAATGGATATAAAAATTGAAAAGGAAGATGAGGTGTTAAATATGTGTAAAGCGTGGGATGAACATAAAAACCGTGGAATACAGGAAGGTATTCAAACCGGAATACAGGAAGGCAGATGCCTTGAAATATATTCTCTTGTACAGGATGGCATATTAGATCCGGAAGTTGGAGCAAAAAGGGTAAATATGTCGTTACAGGATTTTGAAGAAAAAATGCAAAATGCCGGATACAAGCTGCCGGAACTTGTATAACATTAAGATACATCATAAAAAGGAACCCATGGCGGGTTCCTTTTTGCGTTCCTAATTCGAAAAATGTCTTATCTTCAGATGAATACCCCTCTCATCAGCAATCTGCTGACAAGTTTTTATATCCTCCTCAGGGAGTACATCCACGATAGAAAGCTGGGTATGTTTGATCATGCGATTGCATTCCTCAGCAAAATCCAGCAAAGCTTCATAAGCATTGTCAAAGGTTGGTCTTGTGACCTTATTGTATTCCTCGGCATTTGCAGCATTCAAGCTGATAGAAACCGAATCAATATATTCAGCCAGCTCAGGCACGATATCCCTTCCGTGATAGAGGTTGCCGAGTCCGTTAGTGTTTACACGGATAGGGAGTTTATATTTTTCCTTTACATATTTAGCTGTTTTCTCAAGGATATCGAGCGCGCATGTAGGCTCACCGTATCCGCAGAAAACGAACTCCTCATAACCTGTAAAATCAAATGCGTCGATCGCAGCGATTATCTCATCATATGTAGGATCGACCTTGTGCCATAGTGTTGTCGCATTACCTATGGCATTCTTTTGCGAGCGTATGCAGAATGTACAGGCGCAGTCGCATTTGTTAGTGATATTTGCATAAACTTCGTTCTTGTAAGTATATATTATATCTGCCATTATTTATCTGCCTCCAAAGTAAAAAATCTCTTCTTGAAACCTACTTTGTCAAGTACCAGTCCAAGAATAACAAATATTATAGCACTTCCACCACTCTGTATACAACTTCCCGGTACAGATTCAGGAATAACAGCAGGCAGAGTGCTTAAATCTCCGTTTACCAGCAGTGCTTCTGCGATTGCATAGCCGGATGCAGAGATGACAAAAGCGATGATAGTAGATACAACGTTTCTTACAGTTACGATCTTTCCTGACTTGTTAGTAAACGGAACAGAAATGAGAGCCTTGATAATGATTGTTGCAGGTGCCCAGAGCGGTGCAGTGAGCAGGTCGGCAAGTCCGCCACCGATAGCTGCGGCAGCTATAGCATACGGCCATGGTAAAAGACAAGCTGCAATATAGATAAGACTGTCTCCGAAATGCAGATAGCCCTGTCCTACCGGAATATGGCATACATATGCGGTAAAAATAGTGATCATAGCTGCCATAAGGGCAGTAAATGTGAGTTTTCTAACCTGATTGTTCATAATACTTTATCTCCTTTAGTGTATAAAAATTTAATACTTATATATTGCGCAGTGTGTAATATGCCGGATTTATGTAACTATCCGGTACAAATCATACTTCTTCATCACATCAGCTCACGCAAAAACTTCTCAAAATTGACACCGTCATTCGGCACGGCATCATCGTTCATCGTATCAGCGATACTGTCATAGATGAACTTGCCCGCGCGCTGTACGGCTTCTTCCGTGGAAAATCCATTCAGGCAGCTTCCGCATATTACAGAAGCAAAAAGATCTCCTGTTCCCGAAAAACTCATATCAAAAAAGTGTGACCTCTGTGTGCTGGAACCATCTGCCGTAGTAACAAGATTATAGATAAAAGGTGTTTTATCGTCCTTGCACTTTATGCCAGTGATGATGACATCCTGATCCTTGCCGGAAAGTGAACGCAGCTTCTCGGCTACCTCTGTAGCAAGCGGGAGCAAGATCTCTTTTCGTGTATCCTTGTATACATCTTTGATATCATAGTCTGCCAGCAGACATGCCTCTGTCAGATTAGGTGTGATGATATCGGCCTTGCGGGATAAAATTTTCATCATATCCAGCAGTTCATTTGTATACATGCCATAGGTTCTGCCATCATCGCCCATCACGGGATCGACCAGCAGAAGTGTGTCATCCTCATAGAATGCATCCAGAAAATCCATGAAAAGCTCTATCTGCTTTGGTCCGGTCATATATCCGCTGTAAATTCCATCAAAATGTGCTCCGTTTTTCTGCCATGCCTCGATGTAGTCGGGGATCATAGATGTCAGATCCGTGCACTTAAAATGTTCATAGCCTGTCTGATTTGTCAGCACTGCGGAGGCAAGTGGACAGCATTGTACGCCCTGCGCGGACAGCACCGGAATTGCTGCTGTCAGAGAGCATTTTCCAAAGCCGGACAGGTCATTTAGAACGGCTGCTTTCTTCATAATTATTCATATCTCCTATATTTTCTTCCTCAAAGCTTTCATTTAAACATAGTATACATGCGGCTGACCATAATTCTATGACCAGAAAAATAAAAAAATAAATGCCAGATATACAAACTGCCGAATTGTTTTGAAAAAGAGGGGGGCATGTGATATTATAGAGATGTATGCAATATACGGAGGTAAGAACATGTTTCAGAAGAAACAGATCATATATAGCGAAAGCCTTGGCGTATGTGTGGTAGACAATATAGTATCGCTGTCTGCTACAAAGAGAGGAAGGGCAGTGCAGTACTATGTGCTCAAAGCCATGTTCGAGGACAAGGTATCGTATATCCCGGTAGAACATCATCAGGTAGTACTGCGCGATATGTTTACCATAGGGGAAGCAAAGCAGCTAAAAGACAGTGAGCAGTACAAAAAAGACAAGCATCTGAAGGATGCAGTAGATTATGTTTTGAAGGAAACAGTAAGCAAGGAGGCGCAGGCATAATGGGACAGCAGCATGCAATACACAAATTTGTACTTGGCAGTAAAGAATTAGAGGGAAAACAGGCAGAATTCATGTATGATAGAGGATGGTACAGCATCACTGATATCGTAGGTGAGGAGAAAAATGTGATCTACAAATCCAGGAATGCACAGGAAGCATATATGAAGTGGAATGTGTATATCGGTAGGAAAAAGGAACGTCTTACTCCTGAGGAGCGTAGAAAACAGAGAGAAGAAAGATATGAGAAAAAGAGAGAGCTAAGAGAACACAACAGAAGCTAGGAGAACAACATGGACAAGATTTTTAACTACGACAACAAATTTTTCAGAGGACTCAACAAAGTAGTTGATATGGTGATCTTAAGCGTGTGCTGGATCATCGCGTGCATACCGGTTTTTACGATCGGAGCAGCGTTGGCAGCTCTCTATGATACCGCACGCAAGGTTATCCACTATGACGAGGGATATGTATGGAGCGGTTTCTGGGGAGCTTTCAAGAGCAATTTCAAGCAGTCAACCAAGGCGTGGCTTATACAGCTTGTAATAATTGTAGTTCTTTTGGGAGATATCTATATTACATGGATAGGACTCAAGGCAGGGCAAAGTTTGGGCGCACTCAATGTAGTATTTCTCATCATGGCACTGATTGTGACAGCATGGATTATGTACACCTCTGCCTATATCTCACGATTTGAGCAGAAAACAAAGATAACATTAAAAAATACATTTCTGATACTCATCGCAAATCTTCCGTGGACAATACTTGTCATTCTGGTCTTTGCGATATCACTTGTGCTTTTATACCTTTTACCTATAGTTATTATTGTACTTCCAACAGGTGTCGCACTGACATACGAGTGGATATTTGAGCGCATTTTCAGAAAGCTCATGCCGGAGGAGGACAGACTCAGGGAAGAGGAAAAAGATAAAGAATACAGAGGCTGATAATTTTACAAGACGACTTAATTAAGGAGGTAGCAGCTATGAAGAAAATTGGAATGCTTACTAGCGGAGGGGACTGTCAGGCACTCAATGCAGCTATGCGTGGTGTGGTAAAGGCACTTTCCGCAAACATGGACGAGTTGGAGATCTATGGTTTTGAAAATGGATACAAGGGACTTATCTATGAGAACTACAGGATACTTACATCAAAGGATTTCTCGGGAATTCTGACAAAGGGCGGCACAATTCTTGGCTCATCAAGACAGCCGTTTAAGCTTATGAGAGTACCTGATGAGAACGGACTCGATAAGGTATCAGCGATGAAAAACACATATCGCAAGCTCGGACTTGACTGTCTCGTAATCCTCGGAGGAAACGGCACACAGAAGACTGCGAATCTTCTCCGGGAAGAGGGACTTAATATCATCCACCTTCCAAAGACCATTGACAACGATATCTATGGCACAGATGTGACATTCGGTTTTCAGAGTGCCATCAATATTGCCACAGAGGCTATCGACTGCATCCATACCACAGCAGCATCACACAACCGTGTATTCATCGTTGAGGTAATGGGACACAAAGTGGGCTGGCTTACTCTTTACGCGGGTATCGCAGGTGGCGCGGACATCATTCTGCTTCCTGAGATCCCATACGATATCGACAAGGTAGTTGACGCTATCCACAAGAGAACAAAGGACGGCAAGGGATTTACCATTCTTGCAGTCGCAGAGGGAGCTATCTCTAAAGAGGATGCAGCCCTTTCCAAGAAAGAATATAAACAGAGGGTTGCTGACAGAAAATATCCGTCCGTATCCTATGAAGTCGCTGACCGCATCAGTCAGAAGCTCGGACTCGAGGTAAGAGTAGCAGTTCCGGGACACACACAGCGAGGTGGCAGTCCATGTCCTTATGACAGGGTACTGTGCACAAGACTCGGCTCAGCAGCAGCTAAGGCCATTATGGACGAGGATTATGGCTACATGATCGGTATGGTGGATGGTAAGACAAAGAGGATTCCACTAGCTGATGTGGCAGGAAAGCTCAAGATGGTCGATCCAAAGAGTCAGATGATTAAAGAGGCAAAGCGTACAGGCATATGCTTCGGTGACTAAATAATATAAGGAAGGTGAAAAGGCGTGTCTTATCAGGCCCTATACCGTAAGTTTCGTCCACAGGAATTTGAGGATGTAAAAGGACAGGAACACATTGTAACAACACTTAAAAACCAGATAAAAGCTGATAGAATAGGACATGCCTATCTGTTTTGCGGCACAAGAGGAACAGGAAAGACTACTGTGGCAAAAATATTTGCCAAAGCGGTAAACTGTGAGCATCCGGTAGATGGCAGCCCGTGTGGAGAATGTCCGTCATGTAGATCGATCACAGAGGGCTCTTCGATGAATGTCATAGAGATCGATGCGGCATCCAACAACGGTGTCGATAACATCCGACAGATCCGCGAGGAAGTGACTTACCGCCCTACAGAGGGCAAATACAAAGTATATATCATAGACGAGGTGCATATGCTTTCGGCAGGAGCTTTTAATGCCCTGCTAAAAACACTTGAAGAGCCGCCAAGCTATGTTATATTTATACTGGCTACGACAGAGGCACACAAGATCCCTATCACGATCCTGTCACGCTGTCAGCGGTACGATTTCCACAGGATTTCCATAGATACCATAGCCGCAAGGCTAAGTGACCTCATGGAGCAGGAACATGTGGATGTGGAGGAGCGCGCCATCAGATATGTAGCGAAGGCAGGAGACGGCTCTATGCGAGATGCACTCAGTCTTTTAGATCAGTGCATCGCATTTCATCTCGGAGAGACTCTTACATACGACAATGTACTTGAGGTGCTCGGAGCAGTGGAGACAGAGGTCTTTTCAAAGCTTCTGCGCCGCATACTCGATGAGGATGTGACAGGTGCCATCCGTATACTTGGAGATCTCGTGGATGAAGGAAGAGAGCTTGGGCAGCTTGTAAATGATTTTACCTGGTATCTGCGCAATCTCCTTTTACTGCAAAGCTCTGACGATATGGAGGAAGTGCTTGACATTTCAAAGGACAATCTCGAGGCTCTAAAGGAAGAGGCAAAGCTTGTCAAACCGGAGACTCTGATCAGGTATATCAGGATATTTTCAGAGCTGAGCAATCAGGTGAAATTCGCCACACAGAAGCGTATCATGATAGAGATTGCCATCATAAAGCTGTGTAAACCGCAGATGGAAAAGAGCTATGATTCGGTACTCGACCGTATAAACAGCATTGAGAAAAAGCTCGAAAAGGGCATAACTGTAGCAGCTCCGGCAGCAGGAGCCACAGTGCAGCAGGCAGCACCAAGTGAGCCTGTAGTCAAAAAGGAGCTTCCGGCAGCGATACCGGAGGATATCAAAAACGTGATAAAGAACTGGAAACCGATAATTTCCGAGATCGGAGCTACATCAAAAGTATATCTTAACAAGGCAGTGCCGACACTGGGCAATGCGTCTGATCTTATGCTGGTATTTGATGATGAGAATGCATTCGAGTACCTTTCCGAGAACAGGGCAGGCTGTCAGGATGTGCTTGCAGAGCTTATAGAGAAGCGTATCGGCAAAAGGGTTACAGTCACTATCAAGAAAAACGGCACATCAGTAAGTGCCAAAGAAGCTTTTCCTGACTTAACAGAATTGATTAAGTTTGATATAGAGGAAGAAGATTAACATAATAGCGCAAGGAGGACGCCAAAATGGCAAAAAGAGGTGGATTTCCGGGAGGAATGCCGGGAAACATGAATAATCTTATGAAACAGGCGCAGAAAATGCAGCGTCAGATGGAGGAGGCTCAGAAGCAGCTTGAGGAAGCTGAGGTAACAGCCACAGCCGGAGGCGGAGCAGTAGAGGTAACTGTTTCAGGCAAAAAAGAGGTAACAAAAGTAAAATTAGCTGAGGAAGTAGTCGATCCTGATGATATCGAGATGCTCGAGGATCTCATCATGGCAGCAACAAATGAGGCACTTCGTCAGATAGAGGAGCAGTCACAGGCATCCATGTCAAAGATCACCGGAGGCCTTGGTGGCGGATTATTTTAATGGATTTTTACAGCAGTGAGATATCAAAATTAATAGAGGAGCTGTCCCTGCTTCCGGGAATCGGAGCAAAAACGGCTCAGCGTCTGGCATTTCACATTATAAATATGCCTGAGGATCAGGCGGAGGCACTTGCATCCGCTATCACCAGTGCCAAGAAAAATGTCAGATATTGCAAATGCTGTTATACCCTTACAGATGATGAGCTATGCCCTATCTGCAAGGATACGGCCAGAGATCACAAGACCATCATGGTGGTGGAGAATACGCGTGATCTGGTGGCTTATGAGAAAACCGGAAAGTATGAGGGTGTGTATCATGTGTTAGGCGGAGCAATCTCCCCTATGCTTGGTATAGGACCTTCAGATATCAGGTTAAAGGAGCTGATGGTACGTCTTGAACAGGATGTTGATGAGGTCATCATAGCGACCAATTCCAGCCTCGAGGGAGAGACAACAGCCATGTACATAAGCAAGCTCATCAAGCCTACCGGCATAAAAGTGACTCGAATTGCCAGCGGAGTTCCTGTAGGTGGCGATTTGGAATATATTGACGAGGTGACTCTGCTTAGGGCACTTCAGGGAAGAACAGAGATATAAAGGAGACATCATGAACAATCTTGAACTTGAAAAGATGGCGAATGAAATTCGCAAGGACATTGTGATAGCAGTTCACAGTGCAAAATCAGGACATCCGGGTGGATCACTTTCATCGGCAGATATTTTCACATATCTGTACTTTGAGGAGATGAATGTAGATCCTGCCAATCCAAAATGGGAGGACAGAGACCGTTTCGTGCTTTCAAAAGGACACGTAGCACCGGGACTTTACTCTACACTCGCAGAGAAAGGATACTTCCCAAAAGAGGATTTAAAGACACTCAGACACACAGGTTCATATCTGCAGGGACATCCTGATATGAAGCATATTCCGGGTGTTGATATGTCAAGCGGATCGCTTGGACAGGGCGTTTCTGTAGCAGTAGGAATGGCTGCGGCAGGAAAATATGACAACAAGGATTATCGTGTATACACACTGACAGGAGATGGAGAGATCCAGGAAGGGCAGATATGGGAGGCTGCTATGTGGGCAGGCCACCGCAAGCTTGATAATCTCGTAGTGATCGTAGACAACAACAACCTCCAGATCGACGGATCTATCGAGGATGTCTGCTCACCATACCCGATTGACAAAAAGTTCGAGGCATTCAATTTCCACGTTATCAATATAGACGGCAACGATTTTGACCAGATCAGAGCCGCTTTTAAAGAGGCAAGAGAGACAAAAGGCATGCCTACAGCCATTATTGCAAAGACAGTAAAGGGCAAGGGTGTATCTTTCATGGAGAACAATGCCGGATGGCACGGAAAAGCTCCTAATGATGAGGAGTACGAGATCGCAATGGCAGACTTAGAAAAGGCAGGTGAAGCATTATGTCAGAAATAAAGAAAATCGCTACAAGAGACAGCTATGGTAACGCGCTGGTAGAACTTGGAAAAGAGCATGATGACCTTATAGTACTCGATGCTGATCTGGCAGGTGCTACAAAGACAGGTATTTTTCAGAAAACATTTCCTGAGCGTCATTGGGACTGCGGTATCGCAGAGGCAAATATGACAGGTATTGCAGCAGGACTCGCTACATGCGGCAAAGTTCCTTTTATCAGTTCATTTGCCATGTTTGCAGCAGGCAGAAACTATGAGCAGGTGCGTAACTCTATCGGTTATCCACACCTCAATGTAAAGATAGGAGCCACACATGCAGGTATCTCAGTAGGAGAGGACGGAGCTACACATCAGTGTCTCGAGGATCTTGCACTCATGAGAGAGATCCCAGGCATGGTAGTGCTCAACCCATCAGATGATGTGGAGGCAAAGGCAGCAGTAAAGGCAGCTTATGATCATGTAGGTCCTGTATATATCAGATTTGGCAGACTTGCAGTACCTGTTATCAACGATACACCTGACTACAAATTCGAGATCGGAAAAGGAATCGTGCTCAAAGAGGGTACAGATGTATCCATTTTCGCTACAGGTCTTGAAGTATCAGAGACACTTGAGGCAGCAAAAATGCTTGAGGCAGACGGAATAAGTGCCGAGGTTATCAATATCCACACTATCAAGCCTATCGATAGAGAACTGATCGTTAAATCCGTAACAAAGACAGGCAAGGCAGTCACTGTAGAGGAGCACTCTATCAATGGCGGTCTTGGAAGTGCAGTTGCAGAGGTACTCTGTGAGGAGATCCCTTCAAAGCTTCTGCGTATCGGTGTAGAGGATAAATTCGGTGAGTCAGGTCCGGCTGTGGAGCTTATACACAAATATGGACTTGATGCAGAAGGCATCTACAACAAAGTGAAGAATTATATGAAATAGTGGAGTTGAGACTTCGCACAGGCAGGTTATGAACATCGGCTTGGCATACAGTATTTTCCACAGTAAAATATGAAGTCAGCCACGGTAATGGTATCGGATAGTGGATACAGGCAGGATAGCAGGTTGGGTTTGCGTAGATTATGGAACACCGTGGCAATTCATATTGTTTCTTCGGAATATACTGTATACCCACCGGTGATGAGGTGCATCGAGTGCGAAGAGATATAGATATTTCATAGGTGAGAGACGAGGCGCGTGCATTGCATGCGCCTTTTTCTATGTAATCGCATAATATTGCATAAACCTACAATATCAGTATGCTACTCTATCCCAAAAGGAGGCTGGCATGATAGATATTGTGACGAATAATGTCAAACAGATTGGTACACCGGCAGATGAAGGAAGGGTTTACATATCAGAGAAAGCGTACAAGCGTATCAAGACAGAGGGATTCAGGGAGAGAGATGTTTTTGTTCTGATGGGACATACCGAGAGCAGCGGTGGAAAATATGCGACATTTGTTGAGGCCGCAATAGCTGTTTATGATATAGAGTTTGAGAAAAATGTGCCGCTTTGGACAAACAAGGTGTGGAATGGCATATTTACCGAGGTCAAAGAGAATTATGAGGAAATGATCATAGTTGGCTGGGCATTCAGGCAGGATGATTTTCCGGCAGAGCCGACGCCTATGCTTGAGAATATACACAGGGAGCACTTCGGAGGCGCGCACCAGCTTATGTTCCTTATGAACCGTGTCGAGCAGGAAGAGAATTTTTACATAAAAAAGAACAACCATCTGAAGAAAAAATCAGGTTTTTTCGTGTACTATCGCATGAATGAGCACACCTACAGGTATGATGAGCAGTCGGACGAGCCGGAGGTTTCGGGTGGAAAGACAGATAATTCGGATGATGATGACAGAATAAAAGTGAGTCTGCCGGAAGAGTTTTCACGCCCAGCGGCAAGGCGCGGACAGTACAGGCAGATGCTTGAAAATGAGGGCAGATCACACCGTGGATATGGCAGGGGCAGCAGGGCAGCCATGGCTGACAGTGAGGCAGGAATGGAAAAAGGCAGCCGTCCGTTTATGTCAATGATAATGATAGGGGCAATAGCTGCTCTTGTTGTGCTGCTCGGACTTGGAGCCGGAGGCGGTCTGCACGGGCTTTTTGAACGGAAAGAGTCTGTCCCGGCAATGTCAACAGAACAGGAATTAATTCCTGTGGAAAAAATATCCGGTGAATGGTATACTGACAAGTAGCAAAATTTGAAAAAGCAAAATAGTTACGAAAAGGACAAAAACATGGCACAGAAAGCAGACTTTAAAACAGTAGAGACTGATTTGGACGAGCTTGAAGAAAAAATACGCAAGCATAGACGAAAAATAGCAAAAAGAATAATAATAGTTGTAGCCGTGGTAGTGGCAGTGTTTTTAATAGGCTGGCTATGGATGGCACTTCGCACATATAAATCATTTGACGTTCGGAATACAGTCGAGCAGAGCGACAAAAGCGCAGTATCCTTCGTGGATTTCTGCGGGGCAGTAGTTGAATACAGCAATGACGGTATATTGTATACAGACTCAGACGGCAACCTCATATGGAATCAGGCGTTCGAGATGTCCACTCCGCAGGTGGCAATATGCGATACATACATGGTTGTATACGATCGTGGCGGCACTGATATGTTCGTCATGGATAAAAACGGTGTAAAAAAGGAAATAGAGACTTCCATGCCTATCATAAAGGCATGCATAGCAAAACAGGGTACAGTTGCAGTACTTGTGAGCGAGGACAGCAATTACTATGTCAAACTGTATGATGTAAATGCAAAAGAGCTGGCAAGTGGTGAATTTTTCGGTGAGCAGAAAAATATACCGGTTGACATAGCATTATCGTATGATGCAAAAAAGCTTGCCGTTGACATGATAGACATATCGGGAGGAAAGACAGATACAGTCATATCTTTTTACAATTTTGGATCTGTAGGACAGAATGAGATTGACAACAATGTAGGCACATACACCTATGAGGGCGTGCTGATTCCGGAGATATCATATGTCTCTGAGAATAAAATGGTAGCGATAGGCGATGACAGGATCATGGTATTTGAGGGAAGCCAGAAGCCATCGCTCAAACAGACGATAGAGCTGGACAAGGAAGTAGACAGTGTATTTTACAACGAACGCTATATAGGCATTGCTTACGGCAACAATGACGAAAAAGTCACAAGCCATATCAAGGTATACGATTACAGCGGTAAAATGCTCATGGAAAACGATACCGGAATAACCTACAGCCATATAGAATTTGACAGCAATAACGAGGTGTGTGTCACAAATGACGTGGCATGTGAGATATACACCATACACGGAGTGAAGAAATTCAGCTATACATTTGATAAAAAGCTGTATGAAGTAATGTATAAATCGGGTCTTAATAACTATATCTTCATATATGAAGGATCTATGGACGAGGTGAGACTCAAATGAATTGGCTTTTGATAGCGGTGATATGCATTATCGCCTGGAATGTTGTGAGAGGGTACAACAGGGGACTTTTACGCATAGTATACTCACTTGTGGCATGGGTGGTAATGTTGGGGGCATCCATGTTTGCAGCACCGTATGTCAGGGACACTCTTGCGGAAAATACGCAGCTTGAGCGGATTATATATGAAAAAGTACAGCAGCAGGTGGCAAATAACAATCTTATACCATCGGGTGAAAACTATGATATAGCAGGCGTGCTTCTTCAAAAAACAGGAGTATATGACGAGATAGCCACGCAGATCACATCCGTGATAATGACGGGAATATCATTTTTTATAGTAATGCTGGTGCTGGGAGTAGTGGCATATGCCGCCCGCAGGCTCATATGGGGCATAGAAAGAGTGCCGGTAATAGGAACGGTAAACAGGTTAGCCGGCTTTGGAGTTGGGCTCATAAAAGGAATGTTAATAGTATGGGTGTTGTTTGCGTTGATCGCGCTTGGCAGCACATCGGGCATCGGACAGTCAATGACTCCCTATATAGATGATTCTATCATGCTCAGATACATATATGAGAACAATCCTGTGCTCAATTTCATACTAAAAATCATGTAAAACAGACCCGGTGCCATAAGGTATCGGGTTTATATTTTGGAAAAACAATGGTAACTTTGCATAAAGAGTCAAAAAGCGGAAAATATATATAGTGTAAAAAATACGAAAAAGACTATATATAGTAGTGTAAAATAGATGAGAAAAAAATATGCAAAAAAAGATAAAATAGTTGTTGACTTTGAGTTGCACAGGTGTTATTATATCAAAGCTGACTCGTGAGCCACATTGATTTGGAGAGCTCCGGACTAGCAAATGAAAAAAGTTCTTGACAAACACACAACAGTTTGATATAATAAACAAGCTGTTGCAAGACAGAGGCTCACAAAGAGCTGAACAAAAATAAAAAAAGTTCTTGACAAAAGCGAAACGGTTTGATAAAATAAACAAGCTGTCGCGGAAAACAAGACAGAGAACATTGATAACTGAACAGTGAGAAACCTTGAAAGATTTTGAGAATCAATCAGAACGCTTCAATGAAAATTGAAGACCTTTAAAACAGTAAATTCAGATTTATCTGAATGAACGAAACAGCCAAGTTTAACTTGACAAAGATCAACTTTTAACATGAGAGTTTGATCCTGGCTCAGGATGAACGCTGGCGGCGTGCTTAACACATGCAAGTCGAACGAAGCACTTTATTTGATTTCCTTCGGGAATGATTATTTTGTGACTGAGTGGCGGACGGGTGAGTAACGCGTGGGTAACCTGCCTCATACAGGGGGATAACAGTT
>CAVABC010000061.1:0-19429 GCA_963586665.1 Acutalibacteraceae bacterium | reverse complement strand
ACAGGATCGCATACTATATGGGCAGGATGATATCTGCACAAAAGGGTACGGAGTTTGTCAATTCAAACTATGATAACCTGAAAAGTATTTACACCATATGGATATGCATGGACACGAAACAAAAAGATGACTCGATAATCGAGTTTGGTATGAAATCTAATCTGCTGTATGGTTCGATCAAGGAAATACCGCAGATAGACCTCATAAACGGAGCTTTGATAAACATCAGGACAAGAGAAACTAAAAATAAGATACCTTCGAAAAATAAGCTTATAGCAATGCTTGAGGAACTTTTTTCAAGGTCAGAGTTTATAGATAAAAAGAAGACTCTTGAAGAAGAATATGGATTAAAAATGAGCGTAGAACTTGAAGGGAGGATGAATGAGATGTGTAATGTAAGTGATTACTGGGAAGAGGCGGCTCTTGAAGAGGGTAGAGAGATTGGAAAGGAAATCGGAGAAAATCAGAAACTGATTTCGATGGTTATTAAGAAAATTAAAAAGAATAAATCGGTAGATGAAATTGCAGATGATCTGGAAGAAAAAGTGGATACCATTTTACCGATATATAAAACAGCATTATCCATGAAACCGGATTATGATGTTGACAAGATTTATTCTGCTTTAAATTTATCCCTAAAACAGAATAAAACAACTTGAAAATTTGGTATATTTATGATATTCTCAACATACGATATAGATATGATATATCATATTTTGGGCTGGTCGTAAGACCCGGGTCCACCAAACGGCGGGGAAGACACCCGCCATTTTTACTATGGAGAATTATGGAGAGATTAAACATATAGAGTGATGAAGAGGGAAAGCGAGTAGGAGAACAATATAAAATAATATTCTAAATAACCAACAAGGGCGTTGATACCACACATCAACGCCCATTTTTATTACAAAAACCACAGGAGGATACAGATATGTTAATGAAACAGGCAGCAAAGGAAGATTTTGACCATGCATTTTATTTTATCGAGAAATTATGGGATTACAACACCTACGACAAGGATAAAACAAAGGAAGTGTATGATGAAATCCTGCGCGACAGCAACAGTTTTGCATTTTTTATCTTAAATGACGATGGCGATTATTGCGGATTTTGTCATGGAAGCTTTTTTAATACATTCTGGATGTCGGGAAAGACCTGTTATCTGGCGAGCATTATCACTGATGAGAAATATCGAGGAAAAGGGTATGGCAGGGCAATGATAGACCATGTGAAGGAGATCGCGTGTAAGCAGGATTGCAGAGCAATAATACTAGACTCGGGATTTCCAAGGACAGCGGCACATTCTTTTTATGAGCGGTATGGTTTTGGAAAGAGCTGTTACGGTTTCGAGCTGTTTTTATAATGCATTGAGCTGTTTGAATGAGTGCTGAATTTTTAATTATCTGGTAAGGATTATATTCCACACAGGTATAGTTACCATGGAAAGTATCGTTGATGCAACGACCAGTTTTGTGGCGAATATCTCATCGCAGCCGTATTTTGATGCGAGGATGCTTGTTGTGGCTCCGGCAGGCATCGCGGTAAGTATCACGACAACTCCTGTGACAAGAGCCGGGACACCGAGCAGTGTGCAGATACCAAACAGGGCGGCAGGCATTATGATAAGTCGCAGAAAGCTGTATCTTAGCACTTCAAAATTGAACAATGACATGATATCGGCATCAGCCAGTATCATACCGATTACCATCATAGAGAAGGCAGTATTGCAGTTTCCTATGGTGGTAATTGTTTTTGTGATGACCTCCGGTGGAGTCCACTGCGATATCATCAGAGCAAGTCCTGCAAAACAGGCGATAATGCACGGATGAGTAACTACCTTTTTGAGCGTGGCTTTCCAGTCGGTACTTTGTGTGAAAATGGCAATTCCCGATGACCACATCATGATACGCTGTGGGATAAGGAAAATGGATGCCATTGCAAGACCGATCGGTCCGAAAACACCCTCTGCCACAGGATTTCCGAGGAAACCGGCATTAGAGCAGATAAGACCATACTGCAGGCTCATGCGGTGACCGAGTTCGCGCTTGCTGTAAAGGATTTTTCCAAGGATAACACTGACGATCTGTATGCCGATCGATATGATAAATACCAATGCAAATTGCTTGAATGTATCGTGATCGCAGTCGATCATAAAGGATTTTACGATATTGCAGGGCAGGATAAGGTAAATGACCAGATCATTTATATTTTTCTGTCCGGTAGGGCTTACGATCTTAAGTTTTTTGACGATCGCGCCAATTATGATGAGAAACAGCATGGTAAGCTGTAAGACAAGTACATCTGACATGATTTTTCACTCTTTCTTTTAAATAATAACTAAAAACAATAATACCGCAATTTGTTGCATAATGAAAGTGTTTAGTATACAATTAAACAAACAGACATACAAATGTTAAAATAAAAAGGGAGGGCTAAATATGGAAACTACGTACATTGTTTTCTGGTTGGCAGCCACCATAGTTTTTGTTTTGGTCGAGCTTGTGACGATCGGGCTGACATCCATATGGTTTGCGGCAGGTGCGCTTGGTGCATTTGTTGTAGCTGCGCTCGGTGGCGGAGGCATAGTTCAGGTGATAGTGTTTATACTTATATCGGTTGTACTTCTGCTTCTCACGAAGCCATGGGCGAGAAAATACATCAATTCAAAGACACAGAAGACAAATGTAGCCGGATTGGTGGGTAAACAGGCTATACTCACTGAGGACGTTGACAATCTGAGGCAGACAGGCAAAGCTGTTATTGGCGGAATGGATTGGACGGTCAGATCTTGCGATGATGCGCAGACCTTCAAAAAGGGAGAATTAGTAGAGGTAACAGGGATAAGCGGAGTCAAGCTTATCGTAAAAAGAGCAGAAAAGGAGGCTTAATCAATGGGAGCATTAATAGCACTTGCAGTATTACTTGTCATCGTACTTCTGATACTTGTAAACTGCATCAAGATCGTGCCACAGGCACACGCAATGGTAATAGAGCGTTTAGGAGGATATCTTACAACATGGTCAGTAGGACTTCACTTCAAGGTTCCGTTTATTGACAGAGTTGCAAAAAGAGTCATTTTAAAAGAGCAGGTGGTTGATTTCCCACCACAGCCGGTTATCACAAAGGATAACGTAACAATGCAGATTGACACTGTAGTATATTTCCAGATCACAGATCCAAAGCTTTATGCATACGGTGTTGAAAATCCTATCATGGCTATTGAAAATCTCACAGCTACAACACTTCGTAACATTATCGGAGATCTCGAGCTTGATGAGACACTTACAAGCCGTGAGACGATCAATACAAAGATGCGCGCTACACTCGATGTGGCAACAGATCCTTGGGGCATCAAGGTAAACCGTGTCGAGCTTAAGAACATTATCCCTCCAAAGGCTATTCAGGATGCCATGGAGAAACAGATGAAGGCAGAGCGTGAGAGACGAGAGGCAATTCTTCGTGCAGAGGGTGAGAAAAAATCTACCATCCTTGTTGCAGAAGGTAATAAAGAGTCAGTCATCCTCGATGCAGAGGCTGAGAAACAGGCTGCAATCCTTCGTGCGGAGGCAAAGAAAGAGGCAACTATCCAGGAGGCAGCAGGTCAGGCAGAGGCTATCTTAAAGATCCAGCAGGCAAACGCAGACGGACTTCGTATGTTAAAAGAGGCAAATCCTGACAATGCAGTGCTCCAGATCAAGAGCTTAGAGGCATTTGCCAAGGCAGCAGACGGCAAGGCAACAAAGATCATCATTCCATCAGAAATCCAGGGAATTGCAGGTCTTACAAAGTCTATCGCAGAGATCGCTGCTGATAAGACAGAAAGTAAATAACAGATCTTAATTTAATAGCAAAAATTGTAAAAAGGCGGAGATATCATGCAACATGGTATTTTCCGCCTTTTTTGGCATCTGTATACCGTTACATGAGAAAATATAGTACTTTGAATAATCATTACAAAGTGGTATACTCTCTAGTAGGTGTATCAACTTATCCGGTATGCGGATTGTAGCGTTTGTCGTGAGGATAACGCTATCGTTATAAAGGAGAGGAAGATGAAGAAAAAAATAAAATTTAAGGGCAAACTAAAGAGCTACATGTGTTGGCCTTTATATTTGACTATCGTATGGATCTGTGCGGATTCGATCGCATTCCACTATGACAAGAAGCTCGGCTATGGACTGTCAGCTTTTACATTGTTCTACTTTGTAATCGTGATGTTGCTCTATGCAAGGAGCAAATCGGTTGTGGCGAATGAGCTTATCAGTTTCGCGACACAGTATTCATCAGTACAGAAGAGGCTGCTCAACGAGTTCGAGGTGCCATATGCTCTGCTTGAGTATTCGGGCAAGATATTATGGGTAAATGACAGGTTTGCCGAGATGATGGGAATTGATAAAAATTATCATAAATCCATCACCACGCTGTTTCCTACGGTTACGAGAGAGGCACTCACAAAAAATGAGGAGCCTACGGATTTTACGATTGAGAATACAGAAGAAAACAGCATCGTAAGATTATCCGTAAAGCGTATCTATTTCAACTCTATCGCAGAGGAAAACGAGATCATAGATACGAATGAAGCAGACCAGTTCCTGACAGCACTTTATGTGTTTGACGAGTCTGAATTATATCGCTGCAAGAAGGAGATCACTGAGCAGAAACAGGTGTCAGCGCTTGTATACATAGACAACTATGATGAGGCGCTTGACAGTATCGAGGACGTAAAACGTTCACTGCTCGTTGCACTTATCGACAGGCGTGTGAACCAGTATTTTGCGAAATATGACGGACTCGTGCGAAAGATCGAGAACGACAAATACTTTGTTGTTTTCAAGTACAAATACCTAAAGAGCATGGAAGAAGATAAATTCAAGGTGCTCGATGAGGTAAAGGCCATCAAGGTCGGAAATGAGATGGCGGTAACACTCAGTATCGGTATCGGTATAAAGAGTGACAAATACAATGAGAACTATGTATATGCCAGAAATGCCATAGATCTTGCACTCGGACGAGGCGGAGATCAGGTTGTCATCAAGGATGGCGATGATATCCTCTACTACGGCGGCAAGTCTAAGCAGGTAGAGAGCAAGACGCGTGTAAAGGCAAGGGTAAAGGCACAGGCACTGCAGGAGATCATCGAGACCTGTGAGAATGTGCTCATCATGGGACACAGCATTACAGATATCGACTCGCTCGGTGCGGGCATAGGTATTTACTGTGCAGCCAAAAATCTCGATAAAAAGGCGCAGATCGTTATCAACGATCCTACCAGCTCGGTAAGACCTCTTATGGAGACATTTTCAGAGGTAAAGGGCTATCCGAATGATATGTTTATCAACAGCGAAGAGGCTCTTGAGATGGTCAGCAAGGATACACTTGTCATGGTAGTTGACACTAACAGACCAAGTTACACAGAGTGTCCGGAGCTGCTTAAAAAGACAGGAAAGATCGTGGTATTCGATCATCACAGACAAAACAGTGAGATCATTGAAAATCCTACACTTTCCTACATTGAGCCATACGCATCCAGCGCATGTGAGATGGTTGCTGAGGTATTGCAGTACTTCAATGACGGTGTAAAGATAAATGCAACTGAGGCAGACTGCATTTACGCAGGAATTCTCATTGATACCAACAACTTTATGACAAAGACAGGTGTGCGTACATTTGAGGCGGCAGCATTCTTAAAGCGTTCAGGAGCAGAGGTTACGCGTGTCAGAAAGATGCTTCGAAACGATATGGCATGCTACAAGGCAAGAGCTGAGGCAGTGCGCCATGCGGAGGTATACAGAGGTTCGTTTGCCATTTCCGTATGTCCTAGCGAGAATGTGGAAAGCCCGACTATCGTTGGTGCGCAGGCGGCAAATGAACTGTTAAATATCATAGGAATAAAGGCATCGTTCGTACTCACGGAGTACAACGGCAAGATTTATATAAGCTCTCGTTCAATAGACGAGATCAATGTCCAGATCATCATGGAGAAGCTTGGCGGAGGCGGACACCTGAATGTAGCAGGGGCGCAGCTTACCGACTGCACGGTTATACAGGCTAAGCGCATGATTCAGGAGACTCTGGACGAAATGCTGAAAGAAGGAGACATAGAAGAATGAAAGTAATATTATTACAGGACGTTAAAACATTAGGAAAAAAAGGCGAGATCGTAAATGTAAGTGACGGTTACGCAAGAAATTCGATCATACCAAAGAAGCTTGGAGTGGAGGCTACACCAAAGAACTTAAATGACCTCAAGCTTCAGAACCAGCATGCAGACAAAGTGGCTCAGGAGAATTATGAGCACGCACTTGAGCTTGCAAAGGTTATCGGAGATACAAAGGTAGTTGTAAAGCTCCGTTCGGGAGAGGGCGGAAGAACATTCGGCTCTATCTCTACAAAAGAGATCGCAGCAGCGGCAAAAGAGCAGCACAACCTCGAGCTTGATAAAAAGAAAATGCAGTTAAGCGAGTCGATAAAAGCACTCGGCACATATGAGGTGCCTGTAAAGATCCATCCAAAGGTAACTGCAAAGCTTACAGTATCAGTAGTTGAAGGATAGGAGGAAGCCCCTTGGAAGAAGCACTGATCAAGCGAATAATGCCAAACAGCCTTGAGGCAGAGCAGTCGGTAGTCGGTTCCATGATCATGAGCAAGGATGCCATCGTGACTGCCAGCGAAATGCTCTTAAAGGAGGATTTCTATCATCAGCAGTACGGTATCATATTTGAGACAATGGTAGACCTTTTTACAGAGGGACAGCCGGTAGATCTGGTCACATTGCAGAACCGCCTTAAGGAAAAGGATGTGCCGCAGGAGATACAGAGCCTTGATTTTGTGAGAAATCTCGTCACATCAGTTCCTACATCTGCCAACATCAAGTATTATGCCAATATCGTAAAAGAAAATGCCATAAAGCGTAAGCTCATCAGAGTGACAGAGGACATAGAGAATGAATGTTATGCCGGAAAAGAGTCACTCGAGAGCGTGCTCGATAAGACTGAGCATGACGTTTTCGAGCTTCTGTCTACCCGCCAGACCGGAGATTATGTTCCGATCAGGACGGTAGTAATGAACGCTCTGGAAAAGATAGAAATGGCTGCCCAGCAGGAGGGCACGGTTACGGGAATTCCGACCGGATTTATAGATCTCGATTACAGAACAGCCGGACTTCAGCCGTCCGATCTTGTGCTCGTTGCGGCACGTCCGTCAATGGGTAAAACAGCCTTCGTACTTAATATCGCACAGCATGTAGCTTTCCACGCCAATATGTGTACAGCGATATTTTCTCTCGAGATGTCGAAAGAACAGTTGGTAAACCGTCTGTTCTCCCTCGAATCAAAAGTAGATGCACAGGCACTCCGTACAGGAAGCCTGTCCGATGCAGACTGGGAAAAGCTCGTAGAAGGAGCCGGAATAATCGGTGATTCAGAGCTTATCATAGACGATACACCGGGTATCAGTATTTCAGAGCTGCGAAGCAAATGCCGTAAATACAAGCTCGAGCATGACTTAAAGCTCGTCATCATCGATTACCTTCAGTTGATGACAGGCTCGGGACGAGGCTCAGAGTCGCGTCAGCAGGAGATCTCAGATATTTCACGATCTCTGAAAGCACTCGCCAGAGAGCTTTCCGTGCCGGTAGTCGCACTGTCACAGCTTTCACGAGCCGTAGAGCAGCGACCGGATCACAGACCTATGCTTTCCGACCTTCGAGAGTCGGGAGCCATCGAGCAGGATGCCGACGTCGTTATGTTCATATACCGTGATGATTACTACAACAAGGATACCGAGCTTAAAGGTATCTCAGAGATCATCATAGCTAAACAGCGTAACGGTCCTATCGGAACTGTTAATCTTGCATGGCTGCCTGAGTACACGAAATTTGCAAATCTCGAGCATTAAAATTGTCGAAAACTGCGACCGAAATTATTTGAATACCATTATCCTCAATACTATAATTATATAAGACAATTTCCACGTAATAAGTATGTTACTGTTTATACCATAATATGACTGGTAATTGTAATGTTCCAATATACGTGGAAAGTTTCTATAAAAAATATAATTTCAGACAGGAGGACATCAATTTGGAGAAAGTGCGTTACATGATATCGGATGCGGCAGCAGCCGTTGACGTGGAGACTCATGTATTACGTTACTGGGAAGATGAACTGGGACTGGATGTGCCCAGAAATGAACTCGGACATCGATATTACACCAGAGATAATATCAAACAGTTCATGAAGATAAAAGAACTCAAGGAAAAAGGGTATCAGCTTCGTGCTATAAAAGGCATATTGCATAATGGAGAGCATGCAGAAAAAATTGTCAATTCTGAACCGTATGCGCCTGAGCCGGAAAAACCGATGACGCATACGCCGCATCAGCCATATCCTATGAACCCGGAACGGACATCTCAGGAGAGAATGGACGAGTTTCGAGAATTGATGAGCAATATTGTCGGAAAAGCTATAGCCTTAAACAATGAGGAATTAAGCCAGCAGATCTCAACAGAGGTGCAGGAAACGATATTAAAAGAGATGAACTATCTCATGCGTGAACAGGACAGCCAGCAGGAGGAACGCTACAAAAAACTCGATATGGCGATCCGCAGCAATATAAGACGAAAGGGATTATTCAGCAAAAAGGAAAAGCCGCCTAAGGCAGAAAAAATAAAGAAGAGCAAGTCCGGGAAGACAAGAGGGGACAAGCTTGATACAGGAAAGCTCAATCCTGTTCAGTTGTAAATTTATAGTAGTGTATGCGGTTACATATGTATTTGAGCAACAAAAAAGACGACCTGATCGAGATCGTCTTTTTTCTTTGTAAAGTATGCTCTTAAAAAGCTGATTACTGGCTGATTGCTCCAGTTGGGCAAACACCAGCGCATGTACCACAATCGAGGCAAGCATCTGCATCGATTACGTACTGAGAATCACCAGCAGAGATAGCTCCTACTGGGCACTCGCCAGCACATGTACCACAGCTAACGCATGAATCAGAAATTACGTATGCCATAATGAAATCCTCCTTATAAAATAATGATCATTATTCGCCGCTATTGGCTTATTTGCATTGTATTACAAAATAAAATATATTGCAATGGAAAACGCTTTTGTTCTTACTTTTACACAATCCTATATAAAAATTACCAAATAACTACCAAAACTTGAAAAGTAATTGGCACTATTATATAATAAATAAGGTTAAGCAAGTGAGGAATACAATGGAAACGAAAATAATTAACATTGATCAAAATAATATAGACAGCGTGCAGATGGCAGAGGCTGGAAAGCTGATAGCAGAGGGCGAGCTGGTAGCTTTTCCTACTGAGACAGTATACGGACTCGGTGGAGATGCGCTCGATCCTGAAGCATCAAGGAAGATCTACAGTGCCAAGGGTCGTCCGTCGGACAATCCGCTTATAGTACATATTGCAGATTTTTCTGATATGGCAAGGGTGGCAAAGACCATCCCAGAGGATGCCAAAAAGCTGTCAGATGCATTCTGGCCGGGACCACTTACCATGATAGTGCAAAAGAGTGATGCAGTGCCGGATGCCACAACAGGAGGCATGGACACGGTAGCTGTCCGTATGCCAAATCATCCTATAGCACTTGACCTCATACGCAGGAGCGGATGCCTTATCGCAGCACCCAGTGCCAATACGTCAGGCAGACCAAGTCCTACAGAGGCTGCGCACGTAGCAGAGGATCTGTCAGGGAAAATTGCCATGATAATAGATGGCGGACCGGTTGGCATAGGCATAGAGTCTACGATCATAGATCTGACGGAGGAGACACCTATGGTGCTTCGTCCGGGCTATATCACACCAGCCATGCTTTCAGAGGTGCTTGGCAAGGAAGTAGTAATTGATCCGGGAATAATAGCGGCAGACGATACGAGAAAGCCAAAGGCACCGGGCATGAAGTACAAGCATTATGCGCCAAAAGCCAATATGGTTATTGTGGACGGCACCAGAAAAAGAGTTATCGCAAAGATAAATGAGCTTGTCGCAACGCATAAGGATGATGGCAAAAAGATAGCCGTTATCGCCACAGAGGAGACAAAGGACTGCTACGAGGCAGATGTTGTCCTTTCAATGGGAAGCAGGGAGGATGAGGACTCCATAGCCCATGAGCTGTATCGTATTTTAAGAGAATGTGATGATCTTGATGTGGATGTGATCTTTTCGGAGAGCTTTTCTACACCGCGTATCGGTCAGGCTATCATGAACAGGATGTTAAAGGCAGCAGGTCATCAGGTTATAGATACAAGTGTGACATATGACAAGATCATATTTGTGGCACAGTCAGGCACCTGCCGTGAGCAGATGGCAAAGGAGATCATGAAAGAATTTGCCCTTAAAGTACCGATGGAAGTCGAGGCAAGAGGGCTTGTGGTACAGTTTCCGGAGCCTCTCAACCAGAAGGCAGAGGCAGTGCTCATAGGCAATGGCATATCTACCGAGGGCATTGTTTCGGAACAGCTCGAGGAGTCAGATATCACTGAGACAACTATGGTATTTACCATGGAGGCGGCTCAAAGAGACAGGATAATCGAGAAATTCGAAAACGTTGATCCGGAGCAGATCTTTGTACTGTCACAGTATGTGGGGGATGAGCTTGAGATACTTGATCCATATGGCGGCACACTGCAGAATTATGGATTATGCTATGAAAGCCTCAGAGCTACGATCAAAAAGCTCGTAAAGATGCTCAACGAAAAATATCAGGAACAATAATTTTTTTATTTAAATAAAGGAGAATAAAATGGGTAAAGTAGTAGTTATGGATCATCCACTGATCCAGCATAAGATTGGAATTATGAGAAGAACCGAAACAGGTTCAAAGGATTTCAGGACACTTGTCAGCGAGGTAGCCATGCTTGAGTGCTATGAGGCAACAAGAAACCTTGAGCTTGCAGATGTAGAGATTGAGACACCTATCTGCAAGGCAACAGTTAAGGAGTTAAAGGGAAAGAAGCTTGCAGTAGTTCCTATTCTTCGTGCCGGACTTGGCATGGTAGAGGGAATGCTTGAGCTTATTCCGGCAGCAAAGGTCGGACACATCGGTATGTACCGTGATCCTGAGACAGCAGAGCCAATCGAGTATTACTGCAAGCTTCCGGCAGACTGCGCAAACAGAGAGGTATTCGTTGTAGATCCAATGCTTGCCACAGGCGGATCAGCAGTTGCAGCTCTCGATATGTTAAAGAAGAGAGGCGTTAAGAATATCCACTTTATGTGTATAATTGCAGCTCCTGAGGGCGTTAAGAGACTGACAGAGGCTCATCCTGATATTGATGTATACATCGGAGCACTTGATGACCACCTCAACGAGCACAAATACATCGTGCCGGGACTTGGCGATGCAGGAGATCGTATTTTCGGAACAAAATAAGAAAATTTGTAACTATTCAGTATAGAAATATGCGGTACCGCATATTTCGTAAGAAAAAGTATATTATGTAGGAGCAAGCGCCCATCAGCGAAGCTGATTCTCATGCGCTTGCGGCTCGCAACTGTGAAGGTACTGAACAGTTACGAAAATTTAGTGATTTAATAGGGCTGATGTCAGCTGGTAAGGAGGCGATAATATGGGAGTTTCCACAAAAAGAGACGATTATATTTCATGGGATGAGTATTTTATGGGAATAGCAATGCTCTCAGGCATGCGTTCAAAAGATCCGAATACTCAGGTAGGAGCGTGTATCGTAGATCCGGAGCACAAGATACTTTCCATGGGATACAACGGTTTTCCGCTCGGCTGCTCGGATGATGAATTTACATGGGCGAGGGAAGGTGAGGACAATAAATATTTTTACTCCACCCACAGTGAGCTGAATGCCATACTCAATTACAGAGGCGGCAGTCTCGAGGGAGCGACCATATATGTCACGCTTTTCCCTTGCAATGAATGTGCAAAAGCCATCATACAGTCGGGCATAAAGGAAGTGGTTTATGACAGCGATAAATATGACGGCACACCGAGCGTGCTCGCATCCAAAAAAATGCTGCGTGCAGCGGGGGTTACACTTCGCAGATATGAGCATACTAACCGCGAGGTTACATTAACACTATAGAATATATATGAGAGGAAGTCAGTTGGCTTCCTCTTTTAAAATACAAAAAGAATTTTTCTGTCCGACTTTGGTAGACAAAGAAATTAAAAATGGTATAATAATATGTATATGAAAAGAGATAATAAGAAAGAGATCATGAACGCACTTATCATGGTATTCCAGTTTGGAATCAATATGATAGTGCCTATATTTATCTGCACTATGCTGGGCGTGTGGATCGGCGATAAAACGGGTGTTGATTGGGTTACGGTACCGCTGTTTTTCCTGGGGGCATTGGCTGGCGCAAATAATATATACCGCATGGTCAGGAGGTTTATCAAATCTGACGAGGACAGCAGATCCGGTAAAGTCGGAGGAGAGAAAAAATAAAACAGACAGAAAATTATTACTAGTTAGATAGGAAGAGAAGGATGCTAAAAAGAATAAACGAAGCATTGCCGGGACTTGTATTTGGGATTGTTTTTTACGGTATTGTTGTGCAGCTTATTGGGGTATGGTTTGTCACAGACAAAATAGCATATTCTATTGGCTTATGGTATGGGATAGCGATAGCTGTTGGTATGGCTGTCAATATCGCCACAGTCATATATGACGCGACCGTCATATATGGAGAAAAGGACGCCAATCGCAGGATCGTAGCAAAATCACTTTTAAGGTACATTGTTGTTGCGATCCTGTTATTTATATTGGGATTATTTAAATTTGGAAATCTGATAATGGCACTTGTGGGTATGCTGGGACTAAAGATATCAGCGTATCTGCAGCCTTTATTTATGAAGGTGACAGACAGATTTTCAGGAAGAAGTGATGCATCTTCCGAGGGTGAATAACCAAAACTGAATAAGGAGGAGGTGATAATGTGAATCAGGCGATTTTACTGGAAAGTAACGCAGACAATATCGACTTTATGATCCACGGTATCTTTTCATTCAGGATATTCGGTCAGGAAGTCTGGATTACCACATCACATGCCTGTATCCTCATAGTGATGGCTCTTATGGTCATATTCGCTATAGTGGCAAACAGGAAGCTTAAAAAAGCAAAAGAGGTACCGGACGGATTTCAGAATATCATCGAGCTTATCGTAGAGATGCTCGACAAGATGGTTGAAGGAACCATGGGAAAATGGGCTCCGAGGTTTGTAAACTACATCAGCACGATCTTTATATTCATACTGATGAGTAACATATCAGGACTGTTCGGTCTTCGACCGCCAACAGCAGATTACGGAACCACATTAGCGCTGGCGCTTATTACATTTTGCATGATCAGATTCAATAAGGCTAAGCATCAAAGCGCGAAGGACATCTGGACAGGTATGTGTTCACCACTGCCGCCATGGCTGCCTCTTTGGGCACCGATCAACATTATCAGTGAAATTGCAGTTCCAATCTCATTATCATTGCGTTTGTTTGCAAATGTATTGTCAGGAACTGTTATCATGGCACTGGTATATGGTCTGCTAAGGTTCATTGCCCTGGCATGGCCGTCAGTATTACACGTATATTTCGATCTGTTCTCAGGAGCGATCCAGACATACGTATTCTGTATGCTGACAATGACATACGTTACACAGGCATGTGAGACGGATGAGTAAAAATTATCATATGTATTTTTAGGAGGATTCAATTATGGATATCAACGGACAGGATTTAATCAGAGCATGTTCAGCAATAGGTGCAGGTCTGGCAGTTATAGCCGGTATCGGACCTGGTGTTGGACAGGGTATCGCAGCAGGACACGGTGCAGCAGCAGTAGGACGTAACCCTGGGGCAAGAGGACAGATCATGTCAACCATGCTTTTAGGACAGGCAGTTGCAGAGACAACAGGTCTCTATGGTCTTGTAGTTGCATTACTCTTACTTTTCGTACATCCACTCGGATAGTATTTACGGTTCGCCAAAGTGTTAAACGCACAGCGGTGATATAGCAGGCGGAAAGGAGAGTAGAAATTGTTAGCACAGGAATATACATTTTTGTTTAATCTGGATGCTCAGTTACTCTTTGACACAGCGCTTTTAGCAATAGCGGTATTTTTCCTTTTTATGCTGATGTCATATCTGCTTTTTAACCCTGCCAGAAAGTTCTTAAAGGACAGACAGGACAGGATAGAGAACGATATAAACACAGCCATAGAGGACAAGGAAAGTGCAGCCGCACTCAAGGCTGAGTACGAGGGAAAGCTCAAGGATATCGATAAAGAGGCCGAGGCTATTCTCTCAGAGGCGAGACAGAAGGCACTGAAAAACCAGAACAAGATTGTGGATGATGCAAAAGAAGAAGCTTCACGCATCATAAAAAGAGCTCAGGAAGAAGCCGAGCTTGAAAAGAAACATGCTATGGATGATATGAAGCAGGAGATGATACAGATAGCATCCCTTATGGCACAGAAGGTTGTCGCAGCTTCTATCACCACGGATATTCAGGATACACTTGTTGAAGAGACACTTAAAGAAATGGGAGAGTCAACATGGCTAAGCTAGTATCTAAGACATACGGTGATGCATTGTTTGAGGCGGCCCTTGAGGACAACAAGCTTGATTCCATGTCAGAGGAGGTCAGAGCAGTATCTGCTGTTATTGCAGCCAATGAGGACCTCTCAAAGCTGATGGATCATCCGCAGATAGTAAAAGAAGAAAAGGTCAGAATCATCGAAGAGATATTTGGGGGAAGAGTTTCAGCGGAGCTGGTAGGACTTATGCGAATGATAATCGAGAAAAATCATTACAAAGAGCTTACCAAAGTCTTCGACTACTTTCTTGACAGAGTCAAGGAGTACAAAAATATCGGAACGGCATATGTCACATCTGCCAGTGAACTGTCACAGGAGCAGAAGGATGCCGTATTGAAACGACTTCTTGACACCACAAAATATGTGGAATTTGAGATGCATTTTGATGTGGATGCCGCGCTGATAGGCGGTATGAAGATCAGGATCGGGGACAGAGTAGTGGACTCAAGCATCAAAAACAGGCTTGAAAAGCTTACCCGTGACCTGACAAAAATACAATTGAAAGTAGGTGAATGCGCTCCATGAATCTAAAGCCGGAGGAAATCAGCTCAGTTATCAAGGAGCAGATTAAACGATACGCTTCCCAGCTCGAAGTCGCTGATGTCGGAACAGTCATTCAGGTGTCAGACGGAATCGCACGTATTCATGGTCTTGAGAATGCGATGCAGGGAGAGCTTCTGGAATTTCCAGGGGAAGTATATGGAATGGTATTAAACCTCGAGGAAGACAATGTGGGTGCCGTTTTACTCGGCTCACAGCGCAATATCAACGAGGGAGATACAGTAAAGACAACAGGACGAGTAGTAGAGGTGCCTGTCGGTGACGCAATGCTTGGACGAGTAGTAAACGCACTCGGACAGCCGATCGACGGAAAAGGACCTATACAGTCAGATAAATATCGTCAGATAGAGAGAGTTGCATCAGGAGTTATCTCTAGAAAGTCAGTAGATACCCCACTCCAGACAGGTATCAAGGCTATCGACTCAATGGTTCCTATCGGACGTGGACAGCGAGAGCTTATTATCGGAGACAGACAGACCGGAAAGACAGCCATTGCTATAGATACCATCATCAACCAGAAAGGTCAGGGTGTTAAATGTATCTATGTTGCCATCGGACAGAAGGCATCTACGGTTGCATCCATTGTAAATGAGTTAGAGGAGTTCGGAGCAATGAGCTACACGACTGTTGTGGCAGCCACAGCCTCAGAGCTTGCGCCATTGCAGTATATCGCTCCATATTCAGGATGCGCCATCGGTGAGGAATGGATGGAAAACGGAGAGGATGTACTGATCGTATATGACGATCTCAGTAAACACGCAGCCGCATATCGTACACTTTCACTCCTGCTCAAACGAGCACCGGGACGAGAGGCATATCCGGGAGATGTATTCTATCTCCATTCAAGACTGCTTGAGAGAGCAGCCAGATTGTCAGACAAGCTCGGAGGAGGCTCACTTACAGCACTTCCGATCATCGAGACACAGGCAGGCGATGTATCAGCATACATTCCTACAAACGTTATCTCGATCACAGACGGTCAGATATATCTCGAGACAGAGATGTTCAACGCAGGTTTCAGACCAGCCATAAATGCCGGACTTTCGGTATCACGAGTTGGAGGATCTGCACAGATAAAGGCAATGAAAAAGATTGCAGCACCTATCCGAGTAGAGCTTGCGCAGTACAGAGAGCTTGCAGCGTTCTCACAGTTTGGATCAGAGCTGGATGCGAGCACGGCAGAGCAGCTTGCACAAGGTGCGCGTATCAAGGAGATCTTAAAGCAGCCGCAGTATAAGCCGATGCCTGTAGAAAAACAGGTTATCATCATTTATGCAGCGACAAAGAAATACCTTCTCGATATCAAAATCGAGGATATATTACGTTTCGAGGCAGAGCTGTTTGATTTCATCGACACCAAATATCCTGAGATCCCTGAGGCTATCAGAGAGACAAAGGTAATGGACGAGGAGACAGAGAGCAAGCTCGTAAAAGCTATCGAAGAATGCAAAAAGCAGTTCCGTTAAACGGTAAATTAGTAGAAGGCAGGTGGTAAAATGGCTTCGATGCGAGACATAAAGCGCAGAAAAAGCAGTATTACAAGTACTCAGCAGATCACAAAAGCCATGAAGCTCGTTTCTACCGTTAAGCTGCAGAAGGCAAGAGCACATGCGGAGGCAACAGATCCGTATTTCAACTATATGTATAAGACAGTCAGCTCAATGCTGGCAAAGAGCGGCAATATAGAGCATCCATACTTAAAAGCAGGAAATTCGCCAAAGAAAACGGTGGTTGTCATTACATCAAACCGTGGACTTGCCGGTGGATACAACAGCAATATAGTAAAGCTCATCACGCACGGAGATTTCAAAAAAGAAGATCTCGACATATACGCTGTGGGAGCAAAGGGTGAAGAGGCATTGTCATCAAAGGGCTACAATATAGTTGAGAGTGCATCTGATATGATGGAAAATCCTACCTATGAGGATGCGGCAGTGCTGTGTAAAAAGGTACTTGCGGCATTTGCAGACGGACAGGTGGGAGAAATATATCTTGCATACACTCATTTCAAGAATACGGTCACGCAGGAGGCAAAGCTTATAAAGCTTTTACCTGTTGAGATCAATGAGGATGAGACAGTGCAGGAGGAGTCCAACATACTCATGAATTTTGAACCTAATCCGGAGGAGGCTTTGGAGCTTATCATTCCAAAATATGTGACAAGTCTTTTCTACGGAGCACTGGTGGAGTCATTTGCCAGTGAAAACGGGGCCAGAATGCAGGCAATGGATTCTGCTACGAGCAATGCAGAGGATATGATCAGTGATCTGACACTGAAATATAACAGAGCGCGTCAGGGCTCGATTACTCAGGAGCTTACCGAGATAATCGCAGGAGCAAACGCGATCGAATGATGCACAAGGTTAATATATCAGAGTGTATCGTAAATGGCAGGCAAAGGATTTATCATACTGTCATAGATAAATTAATTAGAAGGAGAAAATATAAATGGCAGATAGAAATGTAGGCAAAATCACACAGATTATCAGTGCCGTTCTGGATATCAAGTTTTCAGAAGGTAATCTGCCTGAGATAAACGATGCGATCGAAGTACCGCTTAAGAATGGCGGTAAGCTTATCGTTGAGGTTGCACAGCATCTGGGTGACGATACTGTAAGATGTATTGCCATGGGACCTACAGACGGACTTGTCCGTGGAATGGATGCTATTGCAACGGGAGCACCTATTTCTGTTCCGGTTGGGGAGAATACACTTGGCAGGATGTTCAATGTGTTAGGAGAACCTATCGATGAGGTGGAGCCGCCTCAGACAGAGGAGAAATGGGCTATCCACAGACCTGCACCATCATTTGAGGAGCAGGCAACATCACAGGAAATGCTTGAGACAGGAATAAAGGTCGTAGATCTGCTCTGCCCGTATCAGAAGGGTGGAAAGATCGGACTCTTCGGTGGTGCCGGAGTAGGAAAGACCGTACTGATACAGGAGCTTATCCACAATATCGCTACACAGCACGGTGGATATTCAGTATTTACAGGTGTAGGAGAGCGTACCCGTGAGGGAAACGATCTCTACTATGAGATGAAGGAATCAGGAGTTATAGACAAGACTACCATGGTTTTCGGACAGATGAACGAGCCACCGGGAGCCAGAATGAGAGTTGCTCTTGCAGGACTTACCATGGCTGAATATTTCCGAGACAGAGGTGGAAAGGATGTGCTTCTCTTCGTAGACAATATCTTCCGTTTCACACAGGCAGGATCAGAGGTATCCGCGCTTCTCGGACGTATGCCTTCAGCCGTTGGATATCAGCCGACATTACAGACTGAGATGGGGGCGCTTCAGGAGCGAATCACATCTACAAAGAACGGATCTATCACATCGGTACAGGCTGTATATGTACCTGCAGATGACCTTACAGATCCTGCACCGGCTACGACATTCGCACATCTCGATGCCACAACAGTATTGGAGAGATCAATCGCAGAGCTTGGTATTTATCCGGCAGTAGATCCTCTGGCATCTACATCACGTATCCTGGATCCACGTATCGTAGGACAGGAGCACTTTGAGGTAGCACATGCTGTTCAGGAGATACTTCAGAAGTACAAAGAGCTGCAGGATATCATAGCTATCCTCGGTATGGACGAGCTTTCAGAGGATGACAAGCTGGTAGTAAGCCGTGCACGTAAGGTGCAGCGTTTCCTTTCACAGCCATTCTTCGTAGCCGGACAGTTTACTGGTCTCGAGGGTAAATATGTACCTATAGCTGAGACTATACGAGGCTTCAAGGAGATACTGGAAGGAAAGCATGACGATGTACCGGAAGGATACTTCCTCAACGTCGGAAGCATTGATGAAGTCCGTGCTAAGATGCAGTAATGAGAGGTGACTTCATATGGCAGATAATATTTTTGACATAGAGATAATCACACCGGATCGTGTATTCTACAAGGGAGAGACAGATTTTCTCGAGTTCAATACGCAAAACGGTGAGATTGGTGTATACAAAAATCATATACCGCTGACAACGGTTTTAGCACCGGGAATAGTGACTATCCACAACGGAGACGAGGAAAAGATCGCTGCGATCCATTCAGGTTTTGCGGAAATACTCGGAGATAAAGTCACATTTCTTGCAGAGCTGGCAGAGTGGCCGGATGAGATCGATGTTGACCGTGCAGAAGCTGCAAAGGAGCGCGCTGAGAACCGACTGGCAAATCATACGGCAGACATTGATGTAAAGAGGGCTGAATTTGCACTCAGAAAGGCACTCATCAGAATTGATGTGGCACATCATGTATAAATAATGGTTTAGGT
>CAVABC010000060.1:0-19854 GCA_963586665.1 Acutalibacteraceae bacterium | reverse complement strand
CGGCTATCTGATAGACGGAATGCATATGTATAATCCGAATTCGGTGTCTATGGCGTTAAGCTATAGGGATTTTGATTCCTATTGGAAAAATACATCTTCATTTTTATCAATTAATACATTTATTACAATGAATTATGAAGGTCTAAAAGATGATATCATAACTATGCTGTCTGATGGAAAAGTATATGTAAATACTGAGACATTCCAGAATGATCTTTTTACCGTTTCGTCAAAAGATGAGGCACTTACGGCTTTGATCCATTTGGGATACCTTGGATATGACAGGGAAGATGAAAGTGCTTTTATACCTAACTATGAAGTTAAAAAAGCTTATCAGGCCGCACTTTGCACCGGAAACTGGCATGAGGTGGCAAAATCGATCGCAAAGTGTGATGAACTTTTAAGGGCCACAATAAATGGAGATAATGAAAAGGTAGCTGAAATTATAGAACTTGCACATGAGGCTTATACATCAATTTTAAAATATAATGATGAGAATTCGCTTAGCTGTGTTCTTACAATGGCGTACTTCACAGCTCCGGCATATTATAATATTATCAGAGAAATGCCATCTGGAAAGGGTTTTGCAGATATGGCATTTATTCCAAGAGCCAACGCGGGAAACAGACCAGCGATCATTGTTGAGTTAAAGTATAATAAAACGGCTGATACAGCTCTAAAACAGATAAAAGAAAATCACTATCATGGGGTGTTGTCGGATTATCAGGGCAAAATACTTCTGGTGGGAATCAATTATGACACTAACGGAGAGGAAAAAAAGCATCACACCTGTGTAATAGAAACATTAAATGCATAATCAATCATGATAATATATAAAAATAATGCGTAAGTGCTCAGCCTTGCGCATTATTTTTTATGATTTAAAAGCAATATTTTCATATCAAAATAATAGGAATTACAAAACAATAACAATATGTGGTCATACCACAGAAAAATACATAAATAACCCAACACAGTTTTGTGAAAAAGTACTGAAATCCTAATAAAAACAGCAAAAGATTGACATAAAACAATATGCATGTTATTATTTTAACAAAGTTCAAAATAAAAAATGAACGAATGTGGTCATACCACAAATATAGTACCGGGTAACTAGGAATTAAATCTAACAGAAAAGGCGGTTTTAGATGAAAGATTTCAAGGTAATAGAAGTAAAGCGCAGCATCTTTGAGGACAATGATGCAGATGCAGCAAAGCTCCGCGAGGAGTTAAAAAGTGAGGGAACATTCCTTCTCAATCTGATGTCATCACCGGGAGCCGGAAAGACAACCACATTAAAGAGAACTATCAGCATGTTAAAGGACGAGATGAAAATAGGCGTCATGGAGGCTGATATCGATTCGGATGTGGATGCACAGGCTATTTCGGAGACGGGAGTCAGAGCAATCCAGATACATACAGGCGGCATGTGCCACCTCGATGCCGACATGACACGTCAGGGCATCAGGGAATTCGGCACAAAAGATCTTGACTTTGTCGTACTCGAGAATGTGGGAAATCTCGTATGTCCGGCAGAGTTTGATACAGGAAGCACCAAAAATGCGATGATCCTTTCAGTACCGGAGGGAGATGACAAGCCACTTAAGTACCCACTCATGTTTTCTATATGTGATGTGGTACTTATCAATAAGTGCGACACATTATGTGTATTTGATGATTTCTCAAAAGAAGCAGTAGAGGAACGCATCAAAAAGTTAAATCCAAAAGCAAAGGTTATCTTTGTATCCGCAAAAACAGGAGAGGGATTTGACGAGTGGATCGACTGGATCCGCACCGAGATTAAGGAGTACAAATAATTAATCAGTCAAACTTTGCATAAATTAATTATATTTACCGGAGAGTACACGGTGTGTTCCGAATAAAACAATATGAACTGCCATGGTGTTCCATTAATTAGGCTAATGGAAAAGTGTTATAAATATGAATTAAATTATTTCAATTCAAAACCATGGCTGACTTCATATTTTTTAAGAGGAATATACTGTGTGCTAGGCCGGTATCAAAAAAATATATGAGCAAAGTTTGTAATATCAAGTATTTTACACAGGAGTAAAGGAGAGTATACCATGGCAGATCCATTAGGAGGATTCGTACCAGACACAGTTAAAAATGATGAGCCGCTTCGCGAGCCTATAGCGCGTCTCGGAAAGGTCATCACAGACAGAGCAGAGGTATTGCTTGGCAAAGAAAAGATCACAAAGGAGTCACCGGAGTACTGGGGACTTGCCGGCATATGCACGGATGAGCAGGCTGAAATAGCCATAAAGATGAAAAAAAGAAAACCACGCACACTTTCGGATATGAAGAAATTATGTCCACAGTATAGCGAGGAGGAGCTTTTAAAACAGCTCGGGGAAATGTCCTACAACGGGCTTATCGAGTGGAATTATGAGAATCCGCAGCACGAGAAACAGTGGGTACTTCCTATGTATGTACCGGGAAGTGCAGAGTTTGCAAACATGAACGGCAAGCTTTTAGAGGAGCATCCTGAGATGGGACGTTTTTTTGAGAGAATGAGTCGTCTGCCGCTCGAGAAGGTCACACCTATGGTACCACTCGGTGGAGCAGGAATCGGAATGCACGTTATTCCGGTAGAGCATGCTATCGAGATGGAAAACCAGTCGACATCAGTAGAGCATATTTCACACTGGCTGGAAAAATACGAGGGCAAATACGCAGCAAGTCCATGTTCCTGCCGTCGCTCACGCACCACATTTGATGAGGGCTGTGCGGATGATCCAGAGGGCTGGTGTATCGCAGTCGGTGATATGGCAGATTACGTTGTCGAGACAGGCAAGGGTGGACGCTATATCACAAAGGAAGAAGCACTTGAGATAATAAAAAAGGCTGAGGACAACGGATTTGTCCATCAGATCACAAATATCGATGGTGAGGACAAAATCTTTGCCATCTGCAACTGTAACGTAAATGTATGTTACGCGCTTCGTACATCACAGCTTTTCAACACACCGAATATGTCACGTTCGGCATATGTGGCACATGTTGAGACTGAAAAGTGCGTTGCTTGCGGACGCTGCGTGGAGGTATGTCCTGCCGGTGCAGCCACACTTGGACAGAAGCTTTGCAAAAAGGATGGATCTAAGGTAGAGTATCCTAAGATGCCGCTTCCATCAGAGCAGAAGTGGGGACCTCATATGTGGTCAGAAAACTACAGGGACAAAAACCGCATCGAGACTCACGAGTCCGGAACAGCCCCATGTAAGACCGCATGCCCTGCACATATCGCTGTTCAGGGATATCTTAAGCTTGCAGCACAGGGCAGATACACAGATGCCCTTGAGCTTATAAAGAAAAACAATCCGCTTCCTGCAATCTGCGGTCACGTATGTAACCGCCGCTGTGAGGATGCATGTACCCGTGCGACTATCGATGAGGCTATTGCCATCGATGAGGTAAAGAAATTTATCGCTATGCAGGATCTGAAAGCAGAGACAAGATTTATTCCGAAAAAGGTCGTACCTACACTTGACGGAGAGTTCAAGCAGAAGATCGCTATCATTGGTGGTGGTCCTGCTGGTATCTCGTGTGCATTTTATCTTGCAGAAAAAGGCTACAAGCCTACCATTTTCGAGAAAAACGAAAAGCTCGGTGGTATGGTAGTATACGGTATTCCTTCATTTGTACTTGAAAAAGACATCGTTGCAGCAGAGATAGATATACTCCGCGAGATGGGTGTTGAGTTTAAGACAGGTGTGGAAGTCGGAAAAGATGTCACATTAAAAGAGCTTCGCGGACAGGGATACGAGGCATTTTATCTGGCAATCGGATGTCAGGGCGGCCGCAAGGTCGGAGTAGCTGGCGAGGATGCCGAGGGTGTTATGACAGGTGTTGATTTCCTTCATATCACAACAGATGATGAGAATTACAAGCTGACAGGCGATACTGTTGTTATCGGTGGTGGCAACGTTGCTATTGACGTATCTCGTTCGGCAGTGCGCTGTGAGTCTGCAAATGTATATCAGGTATCACTTGAGACACGAGATATCATGCCGGCTCTTCCTGAGGAAATCGAGCTTGCCGAGTCAGAGGGTATTAAGTTCCATGGCGGCTGGGGACCAAAGGAGATCCTTACAGAGAACGGAAAAGTTACAGGAATAGTATTCAAAAAATGTACTCAGGTAAAAAATGCCGAGGGACGTTTTGATCCACAGTATGATGAGAATGACACAATGACCATTCCATGTAGCAATGTCATACTTTCAGTAGGACAGGCAACAGTATGGGGAGATCTACTTTCCGGTGAAGCTGTAGAGTTCAAAGGTCCGGCACCGGTTGCTGATCCTGTTACCTACCAGTCTACAGTTGCTGATATCTTCGTGGGTGGAGATATGCTTACAGGACCTAGATTTGCTATCGATGCTATTGCAGCAGGTAAGGAGGCGGCAATATCGATCCACAGATTTGTACAGCCTGGTTCATCACTTACGATCGGACGTAATCCGAATTACTATAAAGAGCTTGACAAGACAGACATACTCGTTGAAAATTATGACAATACAGGCCGTCAGACACCGGGACACAATGAGTCGATCGACAGAAAATCGTTCCGTGATTCAAAGCTCGTATTTACAGAGGAGCAGGTAAAGGCAGAGACTGCAAGATGTCTCGGCTGCGGAGCTTCTATCGTAGATCCGAATAAGTGTGTGGGCTGCGGACTTTGTACCACAAGATGTGAGTTTGATGCGATCCACTTAAGCCGTGATCTTCCGGCAGCAAGCACAATGCGAAAGGCAGAGGATAAGCTTAAATATATCCTTCCAAACGGTGCAAAACAGGCTATAAAGATTAAATTCTCACGTAAAAAATAGAACTGTTTACGGTGATAATTGTTCAGCACAGAACAGTTACGATAATGGTAAAGGCTACAGTATGCCAAAAGGTTGCTGTAGTGACTGGGGAGAGAAAAAATGCACGAACTTGGTGTAGTATTTCATGTAATTAAAATGGTGGAGGATATCTGTAAGGAAAATGACCTTACAGAGGTGTCCTCAGTGACACTCGAGCTTGGCGAGGTGTCTACGGTTATAGAGTCATATCTGCATGATGTGTGGAAATGGGCGGTTTTAAAACGCTCAGAGCATATGCAGGGGGCAAAGCTCATCGTAGAGACCATACCGGCAGTTACCTACTGTGAGGACTGCAGAGCAAAGTATGGGACGGTCGCGCACGGCAAGATATGTCCCGAGTGCGGCAGTGAGCACACGTATCTGCTTCAGGGCAACGAGTTCAATATCAAAGAGATAGAGGCATGTTGAGTTAAAAAAGCATGCCATAGAGGATCAGCCGATTTTTCGGGTGGTCCTCTTTTAAGTTTAAGAAAATCTAAAGAAATTTGGAGTATGCAAATAAGGGAATAAATAGTATAATGTGTTAGTAAAATCTAATAGAACAATTATTCTATTTATAAAGACTAAAAACTATAAATAAGACAGAAGAGGCATATTGATGAAGTATGATGAAATAAAAGCCAAATTAAGCAGAGCAATGAATGACGCCATAGCTGACAACGAGGTAGCTGGCGTCAATATTCTTGTCACGAAGGATGATAGTGAGATAATATATGCGCAGGAAGGCATGGCGGATAAGGAAGCAGGACGCCCTATGTCGCGAGATGCGATCTTTCGTATGTATTCCATGACAAAGCCAATCACGGCAACGGCAGCTATGATACTTATGGAGCGGGGACAGATAGATCTGGGGCAGCCTGTAGCTGATTTTATACCGGTATATGCAAAGCAGAAGGTATATGATGCAAAGACGGACAGCCTTGTAGAGCCACACAGAGCCATGTGCATAAAGGATCTTCTTAACATGACATCGGGACTGGTTTACGGAGATGGTGAAACTGTTGCCGGAAAAGCAATGGGAAAGGTCATTGATGATGCACAGGCAGGACTCGAGGCGGATATAAAGGCATACGAGTCCGGTAAGGCGCAGGAGCTTGGATATCAGAAAAAGCAGATGTCCACACTTGAGTTTGCGGAGCGTCTTGGAGAGTGCCCGCTGGCATTTGAACCGGGAAGCTCCTGGAAGTACGGTACATCGGCAGATGTACTCGGTGCGGTCATAGAGATAGCAAGCGGTATGAAGCTTTCAGAGTTTATGCAAAAAGAAATCTTTGAACCGCTTGGAATGAGAGATACAGCATTCTGGATTCCGGCAGAAAAGCGTGATCGTCTGGCAGCAGCATATGAGACATATCGCGACTCGGACGGTAAGCATATCCGCAGATTTGACAGGAACAATCTGGCAGTGTCAAACTGCATGGCATTTGAACCTGCATATCTGGCAGGGGGAGCAGGACTTGCTTCTACTATCGATGATTATATGAAGTTTGCTTCAATGCTTTTACATGGCGGCAGCTATGACGGAAAGAGGATACTCTCACAGAGGACAGTCAGCTATATGACAGGAGCAGGGCTTGAACCGCAGCAGCGTGACGGTATGCGAGAGAATATTGACATGCCGGGCTTTTCGTATTCAAACCTTATGAGAGTATGCACCGAGCCGTCACATTATACCGGGCTTGCAGTCGGGGGTGAATACGGCTGGGATGGCTGGCTTGGCATGTATTTTGCCAATATACCTGCGGAGAATATGACTATTCTCATGGGTATCCAGAGGACGGATGCCGGTACCTTTGGGCTTACTAAAAAGCTTAGAAACATCATATTGTCACAACTGTAAAAATTTGAGTGTTTACACATTTTATTTTAGTTGTAATAATATATGGAAAAAACGATAAAATGCTAAAGAGGAATAGAAAATGGACAAAAAAAAGAAAATAATAATTGGCGCGTTAGCGGCAGCAATAGTATTGATCATTGCGTTTGTCGTTTATATAACCTGCTTTGACTACCACATAGAGTTCAGCAGTACATTTGACAAGGGAATCACAGTAGAATACGGCAAGAAATTTGAGATGCCAAAGATAAAGGCATACACGAAAGGTCACTTCGTAAACCGCAAAGGCAAAGAGATAGAATGTACCGTAGACAGCAATGTGGACGAGACAAAGCTCGGCTCATATGAGATAAAGGTAACCGCAAAATACAAGAAAAAGACAAAAACACAGACCATAAAGGTAGATGTGGTGGATAAAAAAGCTCCTGAGATCACTTTGACAGAGGGAGATACAGTAACATATGAAGCCGGTTCAGAATATGCAGATCCGGGTTATACTGCGCAGGATGATTATGATGGAGATATCACTGACAAGGTATCCGTGTCCGGTGATGTGGATACATCAAAGCCGGGGGAGTATGAGATAAAATACAGTGTCAGCGATTCATCAGACAACAAAACAGAAGTAACCAGAACAGTAGTGATCAGGGATACAGTAGCACCTGAGATCGTATTAAAGGGCGATGACTGTGTGATGATCAAAAAAGGTGATAAGTATGAAGAACCGGGATACACTGCCGAAGATAACTGTGATGGTGATATAACGGACAATGTGACTATATCAGGAGACAATGTGGATACTGATACAGTCGGCAAATATACTATCAATTATGAGGTGGAGGACTCATCCGGCAACAAGGGCAGTGCTTCACGAGTTGTAAGAGTTTATGCTCCTGCGTCAAATGTAAACGCAAATGCGATTAATCCGGGGGACAAGGTCATATATCTTACATTCGATGATGGTCCGGGAGAGTACACATCACAGCTTCTTGATATACTGGACAAATACAATGTAAAGGTTACATTCTTTGTCACAAATACACACCCTGATTATCAGAACCTCATAGCAGAAGAGGCTAAGAGAGGACATACTGTGGCTATCCATTCGGCAAGTCATAATTATGGCAAGATATATTCAAGTGAGAACGCATATTTTGACGATCTTGATGAGATGAACAGTATCATAAAGGCGCAGACCGGAAATGATGCATCTATCATAAGATTCCCGGGCGGCTCATCAAACGCTGTCAGCAAAAAGTACTGCAAGGGAATCATGACACAGCTTGTCAATGATGTTACGGCACGAGGCTTGTTATATTGTGACTGGAATGTATCGAGTGGGGATGCAGGAGAGACTAAAAACACAGACACTGTAGTGCAGAATGTTATATCAGGTGTACAGCAGCATAATGTATCAGTGGTATTACAGCATGACATCAAAGGATTTAGTGTCAACGCAGTGGAACGTATCATACAGTGGGGACTTTCTGAGGGTTATACCTTCTTACCACTCACAACAAGCTCACCTATGGTACATCATGGTATAAATAATTAGCATAGCATAGAATAGTTATTCAATATCTTTAAATAAGCACAAAAAAGAAGAGTTCGAAAACGAACTCTTCTTTTTTAATCATGATTCTTATATCTTATTCCCCAATTTACATTTTTGTAACTAACATTTTACCTAAATATATAATAAAGAAAAAGGTACATAGAAACTAGATTGATTGAGCAGTGATTATTTTACTACTACAACGTTAACTGCCTGTGGACCTTTAGCACCGTCAGTGATATCGAACTCTACTGCTGCGCCTTCCTCGAGAGATTTGAATCCCTCCATGTTAAGTCCTGAGTAATGTACGAATACATCTTTTCCGTCTTCAGCTGTGATGAATCCGTAACCTTTCTGGTTGTTGAACCATTTAACTGTACCTTTGTTCATCGAAAGTACCTCCAAAATATAATAATGTTGCATAGCAACTAACGTTAGAATATCATAACAGTTTTAAGATGTAAAGCGATAAAATCAAAGTTCTTCAAAGTTTATGTCATTATTTGATAAAAATTTCACAACGAGCCTATCCCATTCCCCATTTAATGATTTATCAGGCGAAAAAATATTATAGGATATTCCGGTTGTCAGGGTAAGCACTTGATTTTGATATCTGATATTCAAGAAAAAACCGCTGATATCATTCGGGGTAAAACTGCTCTGTAGCGAAGATAAAGTGTGCTCCATATTTTCGGGAGACAGCAGGAAAACAAATTTGAAGGAGGACGGAGTCTGATTTCCCTTTATGAGATCAAAGCAGTTGGCACGGAGCATGCGAAAAGGCAGGATGGTGTAGCCGGTAAGACCAAGCTCCTCAAGCTCGTTGCTGTCGTAAAAGTCCTTTTGGAGATGACCGTCTATGACATATGAGGCTGCTTTTGTGATGACGGCTTCCTGAAGCAGAAAGTTGTCAAAGGTTTCCGTACGAAGCAGTTTATTCATAAAATCCTTTGTATCTGTAAGTTTGAGTGATATCATAATTCTCCTCCAAATGTTTTTGTATCTTTCAATAATTTACATTGTGACGCATAGTTTGACAGCGCGGGGTCAAGCTTGCGAATGAACAGTAACTATATAATACTACATATTTCAAATCTACACCACACAAAACTGGAATAATAGGTGCAACCGTGATAGAATTATAAACGCACAAAAGTGCGTAGATTTATTTTTACAGGAGGACAAAATCCGTGAAACAGGAAAAATTATTCAAATTATTAAAAGCAGCAGTCTCTCCGTATGAGTGTGTAAAAGTATCACTTGATGAACTGACTGAATGTGGATTTACAGAGATAAATTATGACAGGGAGTGGGAACTTGTACCGGGTGGCAGATATGTCATAAATCACCATGATACAACACTTTTTGCATTTACAATAGGAAAGAACTACAAGGTATCGGATATGGTAAGGCTTGCCGCAGCACATACAGACTATCCGTGTCTTAGGATCAAACCGAACCCTGATTTTATGACAAATGCTTATGCTCAGGTCAATGTGGAAGTGTACGGTGGACCGATCCTTAATACATGGTTTGACAGACCGCTTGGAGTGGCAGGACGGGTTGCCATAAAGAGTGATGATCCATTTGCGCCCCGTATGGAGCTTTACAGATCAAAAAAGCCTGTAATGATCGTGCCAAATCTCGCGATACATATGAACAGAGATGTAAACAAGGGTGTCGAGATAAACAATCAGATAGACCTTATGCCGGTGCTCGACAGTCTGCCTGAGGAGGAAAAGACAACAGATTATTTCTTATCTTTTATCGCAAAAGAGCTTGGGGTGTACAAAACAGACATAATTGATTTCGAGCTTAACACTTTCTGCAAGGATGAGCCGGTATTTGTTGGCGTAAATGACACGATGATCTCATCTCCGAGAATTGATAACCAGTCATCCTGCCGTGCGCTTTTAGATGCGATAGAAAACGGAGAAAGAGAAAGCGGTATCAATATGATCGCGCTTTTCGATCATGAGGAGATCGGCAGCAGCAGTAAACAGGGTGCAGCGTCAATTCTTCTTCATGATATGCTAAGACGTATCTTAAGAGGTGTCGGTTTATCTGAAAATGAGATCGACAGAAGCATCTATGATGCCATGCTTTTATCGGTGGATGTAGCACACGCACTTCACCCAAACAAAAAGGGTAAGATGGATATAACCAACCAGCCGGTCATGGGTGCGGGATTTTGTATCAAGGAGGCATGCTCACAGTCATATGCGACAGATGCCGAGGCTATTGCGATCCTCTGCCAGATATGTGACAGCAAGGGCATTGCCTACCAGCGTTTTGTAAACAGATCGGATATCCGCGGAGGCGGTACACTTGGCTCTATCGCATCGACACTTCTTCCTGTAAAAACGGTAGATATCGGTATTCCGATCCTTGCCATGCATTCCGCATGCGAGCTTATGGGAGAGCGCGATATGACAGCGTTAAGCGACTGCGTCAGCGCATTTTTCTCAATTTAATTATGTGCAGGGTATTGCATCATGTCGGTTTTCGTGTTAATATTACGTAGTAATCAAAACTACATGTTAAAGATAACAAAAACATTTATAAAAGTAATATAAACTTTAGGCATTTTGCAGAAAGGACCGGCCTATGTATAAGATAGTAATAGATAGTTGTGGTGAATTACCTGAGAATTTAAAGAAAGACGGACACTTTGCTACAGTTTCACTTGAACTGGATGTGGACGGCTTTAGAATACGTGATGATGAGACATTCGATCAGCTTGATTTCTTAAGAAGAGTAAAGGAGAGCATCAAAGGACCTAAGTCATCATGCCCTTCACCTGAGGAGTACATGAGAGCATTTGAGGGAGAGGCTGAAAACGTATATGTTATCACTCTTTCCGGCAAACTCAGCGGATCGTACAACAGCGCAGTACTTGCGGCAAATCTCTACAATGAGGAGCACGAGGATGAACCAAAGAATATTTACGTGTTCAATTCACGTTCGGCATCTATCGGAGAGACTATCATCGGCATGAAGGTACAGGAGCTTGAGGAAGCCGGCAATTCATTTGATGATGTGGTAAAACAGACAGAAGAGTATATTTCGTCAATGAACACATTTTTCGTGCTCGAGACACTCGACACATTAAGAAAAGCCGGACGTCTCAGCAATTTAAAGGCATTAGTGGCAAATACACTCAATATCAAGCCTGTCATGGGATCTACAAAGGAAGGCACTATCCAGCAGCTTGGTCAGGCGAGAGGCATGAAAAAGGCTCTTGCAAAAATGGTAGCAGATATGATGGAGACTACCAAAAACTGCGAGGAGAGAGTGCTTGCAATAGCTCACTGCAACTGTCCGGAGCGTGCAGAGTACGTAAAACAGTGCATTGAGAAAATTGCGAAGTTCAAAAAGATCGTGATCGTAAACACGGCAGGAATTTCAAGCATGTATGCAAATGACGGTGGGGTTATCCTGGCAGTATAGCATTTCTTATATACAGTGATATAATTACGGTATAGAATTGCTTATATAAGGATATATCAACGGCATAATTGTATTTTATAGGTAGTATCAATAAAATAGACAATAAGTAACTGACGGCAGGAAGTGTAAGAAAAACGTTTCCTGCCTTTTATTTACTGGTATTTAGAGAAAAAATATATTATAATATTCATTATGGGAAATTTAGACTATAGACAGATATTAAACAAAATAGAAAATACCCGCAGATTTGGAAACGAACCGGGTGTGACCGTGACAGAACAGGCCATAAAAATATTAAAAGAAAAAGGAAAGCTGAAAGCAGATATACCGTTTATTCATGTGGCAGGAACTAACGGAAAAGGTTCGGTGTGCGCATTTCTGACAAGCATATTAATGGAGAACGGCTACAAAATCGGTACATTTGTCTCTCCACACCTCATTGACTTCGAGGAGCGCATCATGGTATCGGGGCAGATGATATCAAAGGATGATGTGACAAGGCTTGGAAATTATCTGATCGATATTGATTTTGGCATAGGACTTACAATGTTCGACTATTGTCTTGCTATGGCTCTTTTATACTTTGAGGAACAGGAGTGCGGCTACATGGTCATAGAGACAGGTCTTGGAGGAAGACTTGACTCGACAAATGCCATAGGAGTACCGGCAGCGGAGGTTATCGCCAAGATAGGGTACGATCATATGAGCATACTTGGAAACGATATAGCAGGCATTGCCGCTGAAAAAGCGGGTATAATCAAGCCGCAGACCACGGTTATTGTGGAAAAACAAAAGCCGCGGGCTATGGAAATGATAGAAAATGCAGCTAAAAAGCAGCATGCCAATGTGATACATGTAGAGGATGGCGATATCGAAAGGTGCAGCCACTATGATCTGAAACTGCAAGGAAAATATCAATGGGAGAATGCTGCTGCGGCAGAGCTTACAGCCAGGTACTTATTGAATGATTTCACTAGTGGGCAAAAAAATGACATATCACGGAATATAGAAGAAAGTGCAGCAGATCGTATCCGAAAAGGACTCGAGCGAGCCACCTGGCCGGGACGTATGGAGCTTTTATCAACGAAGCCGTTTCTTATGGTTGACGGAGCGCACAACAGCAACGGTGTGGAGGCACTTAAGGAAAGCCTTGTGCAGATGTACCCGGGTGAGAAATTCAGATTTTTCATGGGAGTTATGGCGGATAAGGACTATGACGTGATGGTCAGGGAGATATTGCCGCTTTCCACAGAGTTTTTTACTGTGACACCGGAGAGCAGCAGAGCGTTGCAGGCATCAAACCTCGCTGAGTTTGTACGAAACGAGGGTGTAAAGGCAACGGAACTATCAGATGAGAGCCAGATAGTGGAACATCTTTCACATGATACTAAAAATATAGCATTTGGTTCGCTTTATTTCATAGGTGAGCTGAAGAAGAACTATAATAAGGGAGCATTTGATGAAAAATATTCTAAAAATATTCAGAAATGATTTAAAGGGCATAAGCAGGAACATCCTTGTGCTTGTTATCGTAATAGGTCTTTGCGCATTGCCTGCGCTGTACGCATGGTTTAATATCTATGCGAACTGGGACCCATACGGAAATACAGGAAATATCGCGATCGCAGTTGTAAACCTCGATGAGGGCTGGACAAAGGATGACGGCACCACGGTCAATATGGGAGATGGCGTGGTAGAGTCATTAAAGCAAAAGGATACGATAGGCTGGAAATTTTTAAATTCAGAGGATAAGGCGGTAGAAGGTGTAAAATCAGGTAAGTACTATTCTGCACTCGTGATAGATGAGCAGTTTACATATAGTATGTATCACGGAGTGGCGCAGAATATCGAAAATCCAAAGATCACATATTATCTGAACGACAAGAAAAATGCCGTAGCCACAAAAATAACTGACAGCGCAGCATCGACTGTAAAAGCAAGTATCAATAAACAGTTTATACAGGTGCTCGCAGAGCAGGTGTTTACCGAGACAAATTCCATATCGAGCGAGATGTCACAGAAGGACTCGGTGGGGCAGTTTATCGCAAAGCTTGAAGCGGTATCTGATAATCTGAAACAGTATGATGAAATGATCACTACGTTTATGGACGGAAATGCAGCCTTGTCAAAAGTATCTGATGAGACGAGCGGAGCATTGGTCGAGGGACAGGACAAGATATATGCGGGTAACGATAAACTTGAACAGAGCAAGAAAGATCTGTCATCAACCCAGACATCATTTAATGAATTTAACGAGAATATTAAATCTACATTAAATTCTATAGAAGCATCGATCAATAGTATATCAACACAGATAGGTGATGCAAAGCTTTCGCAGGATGCACAAACCTTACAGACTGATATAAAGAACATTTCACAGACCACGCAGCAGCTTAAAAGTGATATAGACGGCTTAAAGGATGACATAGATATCGTAAAACCGGGTGACAAGAGTGGAAAGTTTGATCTGGTAGACGGAAACCTTCAGATCATAAAAGATCAGGTACAGAGCATGCTTGACAGTACAGGTTCGGTTGATCTGTCGGGCGCAACAGAAAATTCTGTGGAGACTCTGCAGGGCATACTGTCCACACTTTCATCTACAGTATCGTCTCTTAGTGAGACCTACAGCAACCAGATCGCACCGCAGGTAAACGATATGCTAAGCAGCATGTCCACTACACTTGACTCGGTACAGAACACACTTGACAATTTAAGCCAGACGGCAGGATCTATGTCTGAGGTATTTAACGGAGTGGGAAATACACTCGATGTGCTCAATATGAGTATGTCACAGCTTCAGGGAATAATTGAGTCTGCATCTGAGAAAATTAATTCTACACTTAATAAATTGTATGAGGCATCCGAGGATGAAAAAGTAGAGATAATAATAAATCTGCTCTCGGGAGATCCGGAGTCACTCGGAAGATTTTTCTCTGAACCGGTACAGGTTTCGGACAACTATATATACGAGATAGCAAACTACGGATCAGGTGTGGCACCGTTTTATACCACGCTGGCGATATGGGTTGGAATGACCATACTCGTATCACTTGTAAAAGTAAATGCAAACACAAAAGAGCTTGTAGATCCAAAACCGTCACAGCTTTATTTTGGAAGATACCTTACATTCTTCCTGCTGTCACAGATACAGGCACTGATAATCGTGCTCGGTGATCTCTATATATTAAAGATACAGTGTCCGCACCCGGTCGCATTTATAGCTACGGGGGCTATAACAAGCCTTACATTCTCACTGCTCATATATTCGCTTACCATATCGTTTGGCGATATAGGAAAAGCGGCAGCGGTAGTTATCATGGTAATCCAGATCGCAGGAAGCGGAGGAACTTATCCGATAGAAGCACTGCCGTCATTTTTCAGGGCAGTATACATTTTCTTCCCATTCCCGTATGCGATAAATGCCATGAGGGAATGTATCGGAGGAATGTATGAGAATACACTCGGTAAATGTTATATCCAGCTTTTACTTTTTTGTGCTGCATCACTTGTGATAGGTCTTATAGTAAGAAAGCCTTTTATCAAGTTAAACCATTTCATAGAGAAGCGCATGGAAGATACGGAAATGTTATAGGAGGGACGGATGGCTGAAATTGATAATACATATATAGAAGAAAACAATACTGCTGGGAAAATTACAGCAGAAAAAAATACAGATAATAAATCTGCATATAACAAAAAACATAATAATAAGAAGCAGGATATAGAAAAGCCACAGGACGATGAGCAGTTCAGACAGATGTACGAAAAACTCATGTCATATGAGAATACCATACATGAGCAGAACCAGCGCAGGATAAAGATCGGCATGAGGTGTATATATATCATACCACTCATATTCCTTGTGCTGCTTCTGGTGACGGAAAGCTCAAAGATAGTGTTTTTGGTGCTTTGGATAGTAAGCCTTTTTGGTATCGCGGTCTATCTGATAAGCGTGGAGTATGTCGATTACAAATTGCAGGAAAAAATGAATGAGATAAGCGGAAGAGGCGATACGGTAGAGAGCCTTATCTCGGTGGAGCAGATGACAGGCAAGGTGGCGGATATCGTTGAAAAAATAGAGGAGACAAAGGAGGACGTGAAGCTATGAAAAAGACATTCCGTGTATTTATTTCAGATGTAAAACGCCTGACCTCCAATGTTGTGGCGATGGTCATTATCATGGGACTTTGCATCATTCCGGCACTCTATGCGTGGTTTAATATCATGTCCAACTGGGACCCATATGGAGAGAGTGCCACATCACAGATGCATATTTCGGTATACTCAAAGGATAAGGGCGTGACCTATGGGGATTTAAACCTGTGCATGGGTGATAATGTTATAAGCGGACTTAAGGAAAACAGCAGTATTGGCTGGATATTTACGGATACCGAAAAAGAGGCACTTGAGGATGTATACAGCGGTGAAAGCTATGCGGCATTTATAGTGCCTGAGAATTTTACAGAGGATATGTTAAGCTTCATAAGCGGTGATCCTGTAAATCCACAGATAGAATACTATGAAAACAGCAAGAAAAATGCGATAGCAACAAAGATCACCTCAAAGGTAAAGACTACAGTACAGCAGTCGGTAAATTCATCGGTTGTGAGCATTATCACTGAGGTGGCATCCAAATCGGGAGAGATAATAGTAGGTGATGACAGCTCGGGGGATAACCTTGTCGGCACGGTTGTAAGCAAACTTCAGGATATGGACACGAGCCTTGGAACATATGTCGGCATACTTGACACCTTTGCGATGCTCACTGACTCGGCAGATAGTCTGGTCGGATCTACGCAGTCACTGCTTCCCAGCGTGGAGGGACTCATAGACGGTGGACAGGCTTCTGTGAGCGGCATGCAGTCATCTGTGCTTTCAGGAGCGCAGACAGCAGGGACTATCACACAGATGGTCGATATAAGTTTTACAACCATAAACAATCAACTGGAAGTATTCAATTCATCGATCCAGTTGATAGACATAAATGTAAATCCTGATATAACAATTCCTGAAGCAAACCTCGATGCTATTTACAAGCTTGCTGACAGCACACTTGGCACATTAGAGGGAATTGATGGTGTTGACAAAACACAGATAGAGGCGATAAGATCGGATCTTTCACAGATGCAGACACAGATAGCTGATTTTAAAGCTGATTCACAGGCAACTGCAGAAAAGCTCGAGACATTAAAGAGTTCGATAGCAGCAGAGGTAAAAAGTGCAAAGAGCGCGGTAGAGTCGCTTAAAAACACATTCGATCACAATATCTCGCCAAATCTCTCGGGTGCGGTATACGATATAGAGTATGCACTCATAGAGACTCAGTCCATGTTAGGCTCACTTGATGACAGTTTTCCGGATATACAGAATGCACTCAGCGATTATGCGAGCATACTCAAGTCAGGAAATGCTGATGTAGTATCGACAAGAGAATACGTACAGCAGATACGTGACGGTCTTGCGAATGTTATATCAGGACTTAATGAATTATCAAATGATGAACAGTATAAAGAAGTGGCAGAGATGTTAAAGACTGATCCTAAACTTATAGCAGAGTTTGTTACATCACCGCTTTCAATGGATGAGCAGAAGATATATGAGATTTCTACATACGGCTCTGCCATGGCACCGTTTTATACGGTACTTGCACTGTGGGTAGGTGGACTTATCACAGTTGCACTTGTTCATGTAAAGGTAAAGGACAATGAGAAGATAAAGGATGTAAGGGGCATACACAAATTCCTCGGCAGATACATTATCTTCTTTATAATAGGACAGATACAGACACTTATAACAGTACTCGGGGATCTGTTTTTTGTGGATATCCAGTGTCCGCACCCGTTTCTTTTCTGGTGCGCGTGCGCGCTGACGAGTGTGGTATTTACATTTATGATGTACTCACTTACAGTGGCGTGGGGTAATGTCGGAGAAGCAGTGGCGGTAGTTATCATGGTAATACAGGTAGCCGGTGCAGGAGGAACTTTCCCGGTAGAGGTGCTGCCGCAGGTATACCAGATGATATACAAATTTATGCCGTTTAAATATGCCATGAATGCACTCAGAGAGTGCGTTGGCGGCATGTACAGGTTTGATTATGCGAAGGATCTTGTAATTCTTCTTATTTATATAGCGGTTTCTTTTGTGATAGGATTTTTCCTCGGAAGACCGTTTAAGAAATTAAATGAAGCCATAGAAAAGAGCAAGGAACGCTCGGGACTTATTATTTAAAGAAATACGCCAAAAAATATATATATTTTTATATAGAAGTATAAGTTATGGTAAATATAAATAAAAATTAGTGGACAATCGTTTTTTATTGTACTACAATGAACATAAATGATAGTAGACCCGATATATGATAACACTAGGTTATATCGGAGCCGTAAAGAAACGGAGGATATAAAGATGGAGAAAAAAGATATCGATTGGTCAAACCTTAGTTTTGACTATCAGGAAACTGATTACAGTTTCGTTTCAAATTATAAAGATGGTAAGTGGGATGAGGGACAGCTCACAAAGGATCACAGCATCACATTAAATGAGTGTGCAGGAGTATTCCAGTACGCACAGACATGCTTTGAGGGACTTAAAGCATATACAACAGAGGATGGCAAGATCGTATGTTTCAGACCTGACCTCAATGCAGAACGTATGAAAGACTCATGTGAGAGACTTGAGATGCCTGTATACCCTGTTGATAAATTTGTAAAAGCAGTAGAGGAAGTAGTAAAAGCTAACGCTGCATGGGTTCCACCATACGGCTCAGGTGCTACACTTTACATCAGACCATACATGATGGGAACAAATGCCGTTATCGGTGTTAAACCTGCTGATGAGTATCAGTTCAGAATCTTAGTTACACCTGTAGGACCATACTTCAAGGGTGGAGCTAAGCCTATCACGATCAGAGTTTCAGACTTCGACCGTGCAGCACCACACGGAACAGGACATATCAAAGCCGGACTTAACTACGCAATGAGCCTTCATGCAATAGTTGACGCACACAATCAGGGCTTTGCAGAGAATATGTACCTTGATCCTGCTACACGTACAAAGGTAGAGGAGACAGGTGGAGCAAACTTCCTTTTCATCACAAAGGATGGCATATTTGTTACACCTAAGTCAGACAGTATCCTGCCTTCTATCACACGTCGTTCACTTATGGTAGTTGCAGAGAAATACTTAGGACTTAAGGTAGAGCACAGAGAGGTTCTCTTTGATGAGATTAAGGATTTCGTAGAGTGTGGACTTTGCGGTACAGCAGCAGTTATCTCTCCTGTTGGAAAGATCGTAGATCATGGCAGTGAGATCTGCTTCCCAAGCGGCATGGACGAGATGGGACCTATCACAAAGAAGCTTCGTGATACACTCACAGGTATCCAGATGGGGCACATCGAGGGACCAGAAGGATGGGTACACGAGATCAAATGCTAATGCATATGACAGTTTAGGCTGATATGATTGGCTGTGCTCATTATATTTACAATATGAACAGACAAAATAAGGACATGTTGGCATATCTGCTGGCGTGTCCTTTTTCGCTTTGAGGTAAGCTGATTTACATATTAGGAAGAAAGTAACAGAAAAATATATTTTTGGTAGCATGATTTGTATATATGTGCTAAAATAAATAAATAGGATGATTTAATATTGGATTTTTGTATACAGGGAATAAGAAAATGGATGAATACGATAAGATAGCGCGCCAAAAGCGTGAGGCATACAGAAGAAGACACCGCGCGCAGGTAAGAAGGAAACAACTTATAACAGATGTGATCGTCATAGGAGCGATCGCGCTCATCGTACTTATAATAGTACTTGTTATGGTATTTAGAGGAAAGAGCGCGAAACAGGAAGAAGTGCAGGCACAGGTTACTACGACACTTTACAATGCCACGCAGCCTGATCTTGATGTGCAGCTTCTTACACCAAATGAATACTCAAGACCACAGAAGACACTTGAAAAGGTAAACGGCATAGTGGTTCACTACACTGCAAATCCGGGGACTTCGGCAAAGCAGAACAGAGATTATTTTGAGAGTCTTGCAGAGACAAAACAGACAAAGGCAAGTTCACATTTTGTCATAGGTCTTGAGGGCGAGATAGTACAGTGTATACCG
>CAVABC010000059.1:0-20433 GCA_963586665.1 Acutalibacteraceae bacterium | reverse complement strand
ATATTATAGATATGAAAAGAAATAATTACACGCACACACAACTATTGAAAGATATAGAAGGTTTGGATATGATACAGCATAATCATTCATTAATTGTCATTAAAAATACCACACAGGGCAGAAAAACAAAATATCTTACATATTATGACGAAAGATGGGATTGCAAGCTTTTTCCCAACTTCAAAACAGCTGATAACGATAATGAGTCTTTCATAATTGACAGTTTATCAAACAGCCTTAATATTCCTAAAAAAGAAATCAAATGTAAGTATATTTCATCACGGGTTCAGGAAAAATTTTCTGTAAGTCATAATGAAAACAGAGTATACAATCATAAACTGTACGAAATTAATTTATCAAAATTGCCTGAAAAAATGAAAGCTGATAATTTCTCTATCAAATCTAAACATTATTACTGGATGACTATTAAAGATATGGAGCAGGATGAAAATATAATGAAAAAGAATATGGAAGTAGTTGATTTTGTAAAAGAATGTGAAAATTAACTGCAAAAATGGGTTGCTCATGCAACCCATTTTTAGCATATCATATACGCATCCGCACGTGATATAATTCACTTCATTAAGTTGTATAGTTTTGAACAGATCAGAACTCCAGTGTCACCTTAAACAGATCTCCATCCACAGACAGCTTCATAGTTCCGTTCATGAGTTTCATGAGGCTCTCTGCTATCGAAAGCCCAAGTCCGCTTCCCTCTGTATTGCGGGAGCTGTCTCCGCGGACAAATCTCTCCATAAGCTCCTCACTCGATATATTGAGAGGACACTCGGATATATTCTTGAACGTGATAATCGCTCCGCTTTCCTTCGGTATTATGTCCACATATACGCGTGTTCCCGGCTGTGCATATTTATTGATATTGTTCATCAGATTATCAAAAACTCTCCAAAGATGACGTCCGTCTGCTTTTATCAGGACAGGTGAAACATCATTTTGAATCATTAAATCAAGATTTTTCTTTTGGAATTTTTCCTGATATTCTCCTGCTATCTGTGAAATCATAACTGCTGCATCAAGTTCTTCCAGTTCTACTTTTATACTTCCGGTGGATGCCTTTGATGCCTCCATCAGATCCTCTATAAGTTTCTTAAGACGAGCCGACTGACGTTTTAATACCTCAAGATATTCCTGCACATTCGCATTATCTATGTCCTCTTTCTGAAGCAGATCCACATAATTGATAATGGATGTAAGCGGTGTCTTTATATCATGCGATACATTCGTGATCAGCTCTGTACGGAAACGCTCACTCTTCATCTTCTCTGAAACCGCAGCCTCTATTCCATTGCTTACATTGTTTAAATCATTGCCATGCTGCTTGAAGAAAAGCAGAAGCTTTGAAATATCGAGCGGCTTTGAAAAATCACCGTTAGCTATGGCTTTAGCAGCCTTTCTTATCCGGTCATACTGCATGATAAATGTCATAAGGAGTGCAAACTCTATCAGCTTTATAAAGAAAAGAAAAGCCATGCTTTGAGCCATAAAGCCGATAAGCTCCAAAAAGCATATTCCACCAAAGGCCGCACAGCCAACAAGAAATAGCGGTGGATTATCAGCTATTTTTGAAAAGCCATATTTTAAAGGTGACATAACCGTCTTATAAATCTTTTTGATCGGTCTGCCGATGAATCTAACAATGTAATAACATATTGTGTATCTCCAGAATTTGTGTGCATGAAGTCTGACAAACGTAGTAACAAGATATTCAAGGCAAAGCATTACATCCAAGAGCATAATAAACAGGACTACCGGTACCTGTTTAGGAAAGGCATAGCATCCAAATGTTAATAATCCCACTGCTGCACATGTAATGATTATAACCACTTCATATGGTATTCTATCATATAATCTAAGTTTAATTTCTGCAAACTTTTCTGTTTTTCCAGTTGTTGCAAGCAAATATCCGCAGCAAGCAATGATTCCAATCGCAAAAATTATAAAGAACAGATTCATATACCTTTCTACAACATACATGATATTCAAATATGCTTCAAGCTGATTAAAGTAATCTCCCTTTTGGGTAAGTTCTCCACCCGGCATCTTCACATATATCCAGTAATACTCTGCTTCATCTGATTTTATTGGTATATCGACTGAAAAGTTGTTATTTAATTCATAAGTCTCAGGCAAAACTTTTGCATCATTCGTTATGCTATCTGATATATATACCTCACCATAATATACAGATGAAATTCCATCAAACGCATCCTCAGGATATATTTCATATGAGAGGATATTCTCCCTGTTATCATAACAATCAACTCTGTACCAATCGTTATAATCCTTATCAAGTATTTCATCTGAAAAAACATTTTTGTATTCATAGTTCGTAGTATTTCCATCCTCATCATAAGTTATGTCAAGAGTGAAAACCTGTGAAATAGTGTCATCCCCCCTATCCTGATATAAACGGATCTTAGGAATTATATAAACTTCATCATTGTCAAGACATGCATAAAACAATCCTGTCTGTGTTGAATACACCATGTTTTCAATTGATGCTGTCTGTGTTGATGATTCATAATTTACTACGTCATTGCTGTATGATAATGCATTCCAAAAATTATCCGGTCCATAATGCTCAATATTATTCGCATCTATCATAAATATATAATCAGGATTTGATATTGTCGATATACTTGAATAAACCTGATCATCTTTATTCTTTGTATTTACCTTTTCTTCTTTTGTCTCCTTGCTTTTAACGACAGCAAAACGCATATTCGTGTTGTCAGCAATCGTCTCAAAAGCATCTTCATTATCATCTACAACATATTCCTGTACTGCCTGTCTGATATAGCTGCCTGCAATATTTTCAAACCAGGCCGTTTTTATCCCGTCGACACTGCCATATGCATTTGTAAAAAAAGCGACCATTATTGTAATAAAAAGACCTACAATCATTACAGCACACAATACAAATACTGTCAGTTTAAGCCACAGACACCCTGATATCTTTTTCATATCAATCACCTTCCATTTTATATCCTCTGCCCCAGATGACCTTTAAGTATCTTGGCTCAGCAGGATTAATCTCCACTTTTTCCCTGAGATGGCGGATATGTACCGCCACCGTATTTTCAGTACCATATGGTTCATCCTTCCAGACCTTTGAATATATCTGGTTTGGCGAATACACCTCGCCCGGATGCTCCATAAGTAGCTTCAAAATATCATATTCCGTACGTGTGAGATTGACGGTCTCTCCATCGACTGTAACAACCTTTGATTTATCATCCAGTTCGATACCACCTATGACGATCTTTCTGTCATTGATATTCCCCGCACCAAGGAGCATATACCGTCTGATCTGTGACTTTACCCTCGCCTGAAGTTCTACCGGGTTAAACGGTTTTGTCACATAATCATCAGCTCCTACTGTAAGTCCGAGCACCTTGTCTGTATCCTCACTTTTTGCGGTGAGCAGGATAACCGGCACATTGGAGATTTTTCTGATCTCGACCATTGCCTCTATTCCGTCCATGACCGGCATCATAATGTCCATCAGGACAAGATGCACGTCATTGTGCTTTACTATATCAAGTGCCTCAAGACCGTTGTAGGCCGGGATCACCTCGTAGCCATCACTGGTCAGATAAATGCTTATTGCTGATACGATGTCTTTTTCATCATCACATACTAATACTTTATACATAATTGCCTCCGGAAGTTTTATGTTGATCTTATTGTACCTATTTTAACATTAAAAACCAATTATGTAACGTATTAAGATTTGATTAAGAAAAAGGATGGCACCTCAAATGCCATCCCATTATAATAGTTAAATATTTACTTTTTGTCACCTTTTATTGTGATATCAGTGTATCCCACTATGCTTTTATCTCTTCAAGCGTTGGCATCACTGCAAGCGCACCTTTTCGTGTGGTAATGATAGATGCTGCCTTGTTTGCAAATGTCAGCATTTCTTTGAGATTTTCTTCGGTCCAGTCCACTTCATTTATATCAGTTTCCTCAGGGCAATGCTCGAGTACATAATGCAGACAGCAGCCTCCGAAGGTATCTCCTGCACCTGTTGTCTCAACTGTATCCTCACGGACAAATGCAGGTACTTCTGCCTTTACATCCGTGACATTATTCTTAAGATATGCGCGGCTTCCTACTTTTCCAAGCGAGAGCAGGATAAGAGGTATATTGTACTCATCCTGTATCTTTTTAATACCAGCATCAAAGTCCTGCTCACCTGTAAACCACTGAATTTCATTGTCAGAGATCTTTAATATGTCACAAACTGAAAGTCCGAATGCAGTCTGCTCCTTCGCATCCTCCATGTCATCCCACAGTGGTTCTCTGATATTCGGATCAAATGATATCATTGCCTGTACGCTCTGTGCCACTGCTACAGCTTTACAGGTCGCACTTCTTACAGGCTCATGTGTCATGGAAAGCGTTCCCATGTGGAATATCCTTGCACCTCTGATAACGTCCTCGTTCACATCACCAGGATTCAACATCATATCTGCTCCCGGATTTCTGTAAAATGAGAAGTCTCTGTCACCATCTGCAAATGTCTCAACAAATGCCAAAGTGGTGCGCACATCATCATCCGACACAAGTCCGGCTGTATCTATACCAACATTCTCGACTGCCGCTTTTAGCTGTCTGCCGAATATGTCATTTCCCACTTTTCCAATAAATGCCACATTATGTTCAAGCTTTTTTAACATGGAAAGTACGTTGCATGGTGCTCCGCCCGGATTAGCCTCGTATATCGGATTTCCCTGTCCACTCGTTCCATTCTGGGTAAAATCAATAAGAAGCTCCCCAAGAGCTGTCACATCATATTTGTAATTTGCCATAGTTTCCTCCTGTATTGTTATTTTTCAAGATTCGTCAGCGAATCTTACAGCGAGTCGCTGATATGTAGTAATCTTGCTAATCATAAATTAGTTATGTAGTCTCACGCACCACTAAACTTACCGGAAGTATAGTACGCGTTGGCACTATATTTCCTTCGGCAGTATCAACAAGACTCTCCACTGCCTTCACCGCCATTTCTTTTATTGGTTGATGTATGGTTGTAATAGGCGGTGTTGTGATTGAAGCCACATAAGAATCGTCAAAACCTACTATCTTTAAATCCTCAGGCACAGATATTTTCAGCTTCCGACATGTCTGTAAAAGCTGTGCCGCTATCAGATCACTGCTGGCAAATATTCCATCCGTCCTGGGATTAGTGCGAAGCATCTCCTCTAAAACTTCATGATATTCCATATTGTTGTACTGTCTGGCACTTGTCTCTATTATCCTGTAATCAACACCTGCTGCATTACATACTTCCGTAAAACCTGTAGCTCTATCATCAGCCGGCATTGTATTCTCATGCACACCGCTGATATGTATCAGATGATGACAGCCTCTTTCAATCAGATGCTCTGCTGCCAAACGTCCGCCCTGGATATTATCGCATTCTACTCCAGCTGTTCCGCTTCCCAGAAAACGTTCTAAAGTGATAATAGGAATGTTAAGACCTTTAAAAACATCTACTTTAACGGTTCCCGTACAAAGAATAACCCCTGCAACACGATTGCTTCGACACATCTCAAGATACTCATTTTCTTTTTCCGGCTTTTCTCGGGAATTAAATATAAACATCTTGTAGTTTCTGTCATAGCACGCCTTTTCGAGATTGCTGATAAGCTCCGCAAAATATGGATGTCTGATATGAGGAACTATAACTCCTATAGTATTATTTGTCTTTTTGGATAGCGAACGAGCCACCTCATTCGGTGTATAATTAAGCTTCGCCATCGCATTATATACTTTCTGCCTTGTCTGTTCACTGATATATCCACGATTATTCAGCACACGTGAGACTGTACTTACCGTAAGTCCTGTCTCGGCAGCCACATCCTTCAATGTTGCCATTTTAACTTCCTGTCTATCTATTTCGTTTTTTTATACATGATATGATTAAAGGGGGCAAAATACCTTTTTACCCTTCAAATCATATTAATACAATGTTTTCAAGCTTCTATACCTCGTATACACCTAACATTGTATCACAATCTGCCAATACTTCAACTATTCCATTATCAACAAATATAGTCATTTCATCTAATCCGGCTTTAATCTGATACTCTTTATTTGAAACAACAAATTTTCCTGTTTTCTTCATATAAATAATATTAATTCCGTTAATATTAAAAATATTGTCGTTTGTATCAGTACAATTACAAACCATGTAAACTTCATTATTTTCTGCCATGTAATCCAGAAACTCATGCACTGGAGCCATAGTTATCCTATAAGCATCGTCCTGGCTTACTGTGTCATTCTTTACAAGTCCCAGTTCCCTCGGTATTCCCATGGCTCCAGTATACTTTCTTCCTGGAAAATCTACACGTATCCACGGCACAAATATTGTCCTGCCATCCGTATTAGAGTAAGTCTGAGCTGCATAAGGCACATTGTTCATGTACAGGCAGTGTCTCTTGCCATTCCACTTAAAGCTGTAACCATCAAATTCACCTGGATAGTAATATCCGTCAGCTGTCGTAACAAACCAGTGTTCAGACTTTTCAGTCTCACTGCTATCCGTGTTAATTTCATCTTTAAGGCAAATCAGGTCTGGACACTCAAATCCATCCTTCAGCTCAAATCTATGTGAGATTTCCCACTTTTCAAGATTATCTGAGCGAAGTATAGCAAATTCATTGCCATCAACCCACATGATCATAATGTATGAATTAGTCTTCTCATGCCAAAATACTTTAGGATCACGGTTCTCGTGACTTATAGTAGACACAGTACCTTTATCCGTCTTAATCAGTGTTTTACCACCATCAATGCTATATGCAAGACGCTGTGTAGAAAGCCTTTCTGTAGTCCATGGACGGCATTCCCCGGCGGCTGTGTAGTAAAACATAAGCGCATCATCTGGCAATCCGAGACAGCTATTTTTGTTTACAAATCCACTTCCTGAAAACATATATCCGTTCTCATCGGGATACATTACCGTCTCATGCTGTGTCCAGTGTATAAGATCCCGGCTTGTAGCATGTCCCCAGCTCATGTTCTCCCATCTCGTATCAAATGGATTATACTGGAAATAAAGATGATAAACACCATCCCTGTATACTAATCCGTTTGGATCATTTATCCATCCCTTTGTCGCTGTAAAATGATATTTTGGTCGTGGCTGTTTTTCATTTGAAAAATCAAGATCCGATTGTTCAAACTCACAATCCACCTGACATATCCCATCAAAGAAATTTTCACTTGCACTGCCCTTAAGTAGTAATGTCTTTCCTTTATAAGCTTTTACTGAAAAACGAGCAAAATAGTCGGGCTTAAAAAGCTCTGAGATAGTCCCTACAGGCACCTGAAACTCGCAGATTTTACTCTGCGAGTTTCCGTCTTCCTGTATTATTTCAAGCGTCGTGAGCTCAGATTCCGTCATTATCGGAACCTCAATGTAATCTTTAGTAATTAAGAGTTTTTTCTCCATCATTTTCACTATATGTCACCTCAAATGTTTTATTGGTAAAATCAGCGTTAAGTTTAGCCCACGCATCCCCATTTTTCCTAAGGATAACAAGCTTATCATCTGCACAATCCAAAAGTTCAAATTCTCCATCAAACGCTGTATGCTCGTTTCTGAATTTCATAAGTGCAAGAAGGCTCTTTACAACCGGTCTTTCTACCTCATGATCTATCTCTTCGAGCGTATAATAATGTCGATTGATATTTCTTCCTACCTTTGTTTCCTCGAGAAGCTTTAAGTCATTTTTGCCCGCAAGCAATCCGACATAATATACCTGCGGGATACCTGGTGCAAAAAACTGTACAGCTCTGGCAAGCAGATATGACGCATCATCATCACCGAGAGCTGAATAATATGAACAATTTACCTGATAGATATCGAGATTATTGTAAGCTGCTGTATTATATATCTTCTTTACATTTGCTCCAAATTTGAAGATATCCTCTTTTGTCCTGTCTATTTCATCATCTGGCAGCAGATCCTTTACATCTACCACACCAATACCATCATGCGTATCAAGTGTCGTAAACTGCTTACGTGGACAAATTCTAAGCCAATTTTTCAAGTACTGTGTCTGACCATAGTATAACCCATTTATGAGCAGCATTGGTAGTGCAAAATCATAAACATAATAATCTTTTTTTGCAATGCGCTCCTGCATGGTGTAATGCTCATGTATCTCCGGTAAAAGAGTCACTCCGTAAGGCTTTACAATATCCTCACATTCGTTCAGAAACTCCCACACATCCGGCTCAATGAAAAAGCAGCTTGTTCCAGCTTTCTTTGTTGCATAAGCGAATGCATCAAGTCTTATCATAGCTGCCCCATGTCCGCACAGAGTCGTAAGATTATCCTTTATAAATGCTTTTGCAGTGTCTGATTTGCAATTTATATCTATCTGCTCTTCATCAAATGTACACCACACCTTTTCAGTAGTGCCATCCGCAAAATGCGCATCCACATATGGAGCACGTGGTTTTCTCTTATAGATCGCATCAACCTGTTCCTGTGTCGGCTCGCCATTCTCCCAAAAATCCTTATATCTGATGAATAGATCTGCATACTTCGATTCATCTTTTTTCTCAAGAAAATCCTGATAATACTCGCTGTGGGCCGATATATGATTGATCATGTAATCAAACATCAGATAATATTTATCTGCTAGTCTTTCCACATCAGACCAGTCACCAAATGCGCTGTCTACTTTATGATAATCCATAGGGGCGAAACCTCTGTCTCCTGAGGAAGGAAAAAAAGGCAGAATATGCACGCCACCTATGGCATCTTTAAAATGTTTATCAAGTATATTATTCAAATCATTAAGATTATTGCCCATACTGTCTGAATATGTGATGAGCATACATTTGTTTTCCAGTTTCTTCATGTTGATCTCCTTATTTATGATTTAACTGCTCCAGCTACAACTCCATCAATGATCTGTCTCTGTAAGAACAGGTAAAGAATCACGATAGGTGCCACTGTTAGGACTAATGCTGCCATAATAACTCCATAGTTTGCTGAATATGTACCATAAAATACATATGTCGAAAGAGGAAGTGTATACAGATCTTTCTTTCCAAGCACAAGCGATGGAAGAAGATAGTCATTCCAGAATGCAAGTACGTTTAAAATAACAAGTGTTGCTGTTGTAGGCTTTAAAAGAGGAAATACCACCTTAAAAAAAGTCTGCACCTTTGTACATCCATCCAGATAAGCAGCCTCCTCTAATGATGCAGGAATTCCACTTTTTATGAACCCCTGATATATGAATACTGACATACTCATTGCAAATCCTGTATGCATGAATACAAGAGTTAATCTGTGATTTAACAAATTTAAATTAGCTCCATAAATAGACACAAGAGGTATCATTATAGCCTGGAACGGTATAATCATCGCAGCTACCATCAATGCAAAAAATATTTTTGCAAAAAGATTGTTTGCCCTGCAAAAATAATACGCAGTCATAGATGCTAGAATAACTACCGCCAACGTACTAAATCCTGTTACGAAAAGCGAGTTTCCAAACGCCTTAAGGAACTCCATCTTTTCAAATGCTTTTACATAATTTTCCAATGTATAGCCTTTTTCAGCTACAAAAGACAAAGGATTGGTGATTATATCTCGTTTCTGCTTGAACGAGTTAAGTACTACTACAAAAAAAGGAATCATATAAAGCACAAAAAGTGCTGCAATTATGATAAATCCAACTACTCCGGCAGCTTTCTTCTTTGTTCCGCCTGCCTGCGATGCGCCTCTTGCCATTATGCCTCTACCTCCTTCTTTTTACCTACATATATCTGTACCCCACTTATCAGTGCAACTATCACAAAAAGTATAAGCGCTTCTGCCTGACCTACACCATAATTTCTCGCTGTAAATGCCTTATCATATACGTGCATTGCAACAAGTTTTGTCGTGCCATAAGGCTCTCCTCCAGTCAGAGTAAGGTTTACATCATAAACCATAAATGCTCTTGACAGAGTAAAGAACAGACATATTACAAACGAAGGAACCATAAGAGGCAGAATGATGCTTTTCATCTTCTGTAATCCTGTTGCGCCATCAATGCTGGCCGCCTCTAAGACATCCTCTGAAAGACCAGTAAACCCAGCGATATATATAAGCATCATATATCCTGAAAGTTGCCATACAGTGACAATAACGAGTGTCCAGAAAGCCTTTGTCGGATCAGAAAGCCATGACTGCGAAAATATTTTCCAGCCAAGATTTTCACCAATCTGTACTATTACCCTTGAAAATATAAACTGCCATATAAATCCTAGCACTACACCACCGATCAGGTTTGGAGTGAAAAAGCCGGCTCTAAAAAAATTCTGTCCTTTTATGCCATTTGTGAGGGCATATGCCAGTAAAAATGCTATTATATTTACAAGCAGAACTGTTACTACTACATACTTAAGTGTAAGTCCAAGCGATGACCAAAACTCCGTATCCTGAAATACTGCCTGATAGTTCGCGAGTCCTACAATGTTCTTTACACTACTTACGCCGTTCCAATCTGTAAGAGTTAAATAAAATCCATAAATGAACGGTATCATAACCACGGCAAAAAATATTGCACAGCCTGGTATTGCAAATATGCATAAATTTTTTATTTTTTCGCCTGTTTTCCTTCCCATAATCTTTGTTCCTTTCTAGTGCCATATGAAGACGCATGTCTTTCCCAAAAGTTTATTAGTGTGTGATCACGGCTCACGTAACATATATTTATACAGCAAGCCGAAATCACTCACATTTTAAATCAAGATATTTTGCGTTTTGTTACTGCTGTGCCTGCCAGTACTCATCAATCGCACTTGCCAGATCTGCCTTTGTACTCTGATTAGCAATATATTTCTGCATTGCTGCTCCAAGTACCTGCCAATGATCTGAAGGTGCTACGAAACATGATGAATATGTTTTTCCACTGTCCATTTTTTCCTTCATATCTCTAGAAAGTGGATCTACTGGCTCTACTTTATTATTTGAGTTAGCAGGAACAATATTTACATCCTCTACAAGCATCTTCTGGGCAGTTTCATTATAAACCATCCAGTTAAGGAACTCTTTTGCTGCATTCTGCTGATCCTCAGTTGCCTGAACATTATCAATAATAACCTGTTTTGTTGCTGAAGCCTGCATTCCTGTATTTGCTACAGCACTTGTATCATTTCCAAGAACAAATGGAATGAAGCAGTAATCATCGTCATTCTCTGCACCTGACTCTGCAAGATTTGACCATGCCCATGTTCCATTTGCCCATATAGCTGAATCTCCATCTGCAATATAAATTGGATCCTGATCATATAAAGCACCAAGTGGGTCTGCCTTATTTACGTTGTACTCAAGTAAGAGATCTAAAGTATCAACAAAATCATTGAAATTCTGATAATCTTCTGCCTTCACTTCTCCACTCTCAAGCTTTGAAATGATCTCTGCACTTCCATCTGTAGTACCATCATATGTATCGTAAATATATCCGAGCTGATGTGCTCCAAGTGACCAGTCTTCTTTTGAAATAACTACCGGTGACTCCATTCCTGCTGCTTTAAGTTCTTCAAGTAATGATTTCAATGCATCATATGAGTTTATCGAATCAGGATCAAAATCCTTGCCAAGTGTATCTTCAATGGCTGTTTTATTAACAATAAGTCCACGTCCTTCTACACAGAATGGAAAACTTACAACTTTGCCATCTACTTTTGTAACATTATTGCCGCACTCTGAAACCCAATCTTCATCCGAAAGATCCATCGCATATTCATCTGCAAGTGCAAGAGCATCCGTTGTATCAAGCATTGACATAGTAGGTGCATTTCCCGAATTATAGGCACTTGTAACCTTTGTGTATGGCACTTCTCCTGTACCGCATGCAAGAACTTCAACCTCAATGCCAGTCTCATCTGTAAACTCTGCTGCAAGATCTTCCATTGCCTCCTGAATCTCACCTTTACTGTTAAGGAATGTAATAGAAGTTCCTGCTAAATCTGACTCTGTAGCTTTTGCTGTCTGCGAATCGCCTTTACTATCGCCTGAGCTGCCACATCCACAAACCATAGCAGCTGTCATTGCTGATACGAGCAATACTGAAATCACTTTCTTTGTTTTCATGTTTTCTTCCTCCAATTTTAAAAACGTTTATTTTTGAGCTTACCATTCACGTGGGCCACTCGTGAACTAAGTGGTTCACTCATCTTGTAATTGCACTTTACCACCGGACATATAATATGTCAACCGCTTGACATGTATTTTGTCAGTATATCACTAAATAGTCGATTGTTTTTTGTGCATTTTGACGTTTTTTGTTGGAGTCATAACTCTTTTTTATGGTACATAGGTCTCAGCGTGCATAATAAATTCTTATAGATGCAAATTTTACCATAGTCTTGCGCTCAATTATATCAACCGCATGTTATATTTTATAATTTTCTTATTGTAGTTCCTCAAAGACAACCGCCTCATATGGACGTATCAAACCATCTGTTATTGCATCTTCATAATTATCTATAAGGACATTTGTATCCCCTGATATTCCTTTTAATTTATAGCTTTTATTTGACATATTTACTATCACATTTACGTTCATATCCTCTAACTTGCGGCTATAACCTATAAGATTTTCATCAGGCTCTTTCATTTCACAAAGCTCTCCATATATAAGTACATCTTTAAATTCTGATCTGTTTCTGAGTTCTATCATTTTTTTGTAATGTGAGAGAACCGAATTTTCATCAGCAAGTTCTTTTTCTACAGAGATATCCTTGCATCTGTTATTACATGCAATCCATGGTTTTACCTTTGAGAAACCGAAATTTTCTTCGTCAGTCCACTGCATCGGAAGTCTTGCATGATCACGGCTTCTGCGATTAATAGACGCTATCGCCTGCTCCTTGCTATAGCCCTCTGCCAAACATCTTTTATACTGTCCGATTGTGTTTATATCATCCAACTGGGAAATATCACTGAAATGTGTGTTTAACATTCCAATTTCCTCGCCCTGATATATAAAAGGTGTTCCTTTTAAGTAAAAGAATAATGTTCCAAGTGCTTTCGCCATCTTGTCTTTGTATAAAGCGACATCTTCCTGTGGAAAATACTTCTCTATGCTTCTTGGCTGATCATGGTTTTCAAGATAATTTGCTGCCCAGCCTGTTTTTGCCACAGCATACTGATTTTTGAAAAGATTTTCTTTAAAGTCCTTCATAGTCCATGGTCTCTTCTTTAACCATATTTCGCCAGGGTAAACATCAAGATCTGTATAGCTAAAGTCAAATATCATCGAAAAATGACCCTCATCTCCGATATACTCGTCAAGCTGTTCAGCAGGCACCCCCGGAGCTTCTGCAACGGTCATATAATCTCCGCGTCCATATGTATGTTTTTTTATATCCTGAAGCAATTCCCCAATGCCTTCTCTGTTAAGACAGCTTTTCAAGTAGGAAAATAATAGAAAGTCTAAAACTTTCTATTGTTCTTTCTATTATTCTGTTGTTTCTCCTTTTTCAATCTTTACTGGCAGCAATGTTGTCAGTTCCTTTTTGGACTGATCTTCCGGTTTTTCTATCATCTGTAATAGCTGCTCCGCTGCCATTTTTGCAATTTCTTTGTAAGGCTGATGTATCATTGTCAGCTTTACCGTACTCGCATTTGTTATATATGTGCCATCATATGCTACTATAGCCAGATCCTGCGGTATACGTTTTCCAAGTGCAAGTGCAGCCTTTAAAAAGGCTATTGCCGGCATATCTGCTGCAAATACACCATCTATGTCAGGATACTGTTCAAGAATACATTTTGCCATTTCGAAATAACCGTCAAAATCAAAATCATTCCACTGAATAGGAACTTTTCTGGATTTGATACCATTATTCTGCAGCACTTCATCCAAATGCTCATGACATGTGTATGACATGATTTCGCTTGAATCTTTTATTCCAGATATATGGATCACATATTTGCATTTGCTGTTTATAAATTCTTTTGCCGCAAGCTCCGCACCCATCTTATGATCGGATACCACTATCGGAAATCTCTTTCCCACATTGTAATCCAGCATGACCATTGGCTTTTCTATCTTTAAGTATTCTTTTGCCGAACACGCAGAAGTACCGCATATTATTCCGTCCACTATATTTGACTTAAGTAATTTAAAACAGTCCTTTTCTCTTTCAGGATCATCATATGTGCTGAACAACATAAACCTGTATTTTTTGTCATATAATATTTTTTCAATTTCTGAAGCAAGCGACGAAAACCATGGATGTTGGATGTTTGGCACAAGCATTGCAATAGAATTTGCCTTTCCTTTAAACATTCCACGTGCCAGTTCATTTGGCACATAGTTCAGCTTTTTCATCGCTGCCTCTATCTTCTTTTGTGTTTCCGGTTCAACATTTGCAGTTCCGTTTATAAGTCTTGAAACTGTACATATAGCCACCCCGGCTTCTTTTGCTACATCTCTGATACTTGCCATCATATACTCCTTATGAAACTTGTTTCATTTGTTATGATAACACATTCTATGGAAAAATGAAACCTATTATTATCCCATTGCTATTTCAACTTTTTTCCCACAAAACGCTATTCCATATTTTGTTATTTCTTTAATATCCCTGTCCTGCATGTCTGTATCGTAATTTTTATCAGCTATCTGCTTCAATGCTTCATCCGCTGATACTTTAAGCATTTTTTCTTCTTTTACAGCCTTAAATTCCATTATGATCGCAGGCATTGATGGCACTTTAGGCTCTAACACCAGATCAAACCTGCCGTCACCGGATTCGCGATTAGATCTGATATGATATATGGCGGATACTCCTGCTGATAATCCCAGCATCATTCCATGATAGAAGCCTTCAGCAGCACCATCAAAACAACTTGCACATGTAAGCATATATTTTCGGAGAGCAGTTTTTAGTCTTTCACCATCATTCAGATATAATGCTTTCTCCAGTTCTGCCATTACATTTACATCCAGCGTATTCCTGATCCAGAATAGTATTTCTGTATTATATACTCTTCGTACTTCCCTGTTTGGAAGTGCTAATTCCATAAAAGTACCGAATTCGGTTTCTACTGCCTCTTTCGTTGGTTTCAGGTATCCCGCAACAAGTAAAAAACTAAATATGTTATCTACACCATCTGTTATTCTTGGATAAATGACATCCATATTAAGAGATGTCTGCACAGTTTTTCCCTGCATGAGCAAAATCAGATCATCGGCTATCTCCGATGTAAGTGATCTCATTATCTCACGGATTATCTCGTTGTCACTGGTATTAGTCCAGAATGGTTTTGGCTTACAATCATTATTAAAATAATTTGCAACTGACCATGGATTATATATTTCAGTATTTCCAAACAGATATCCATCATACCACTCCTGAATTTCCTGCAATTTTTCCTGACAACCGTAATAATCTGCCATAGCCTTTACCTCTGATGATGTAAATCCAAAATACTCACTGTATTTTTCATCAAGCACAGAATTTACCACAAGATTATTTAGTCCACTGAATAGATTTTCCTTTGAAACCCTCAATATACCTGTAAGTACACCAAACGCAAGAGCAGAGTTATCTTTCAAACCACCTGACATAAAATTTCTCATGAAAGTGATGACTTCATTGTAAAATGCCTTTGAGTGTCCCTGCTGAATAGGAGTATCATATTCATCAATAAGAACTATAACCTTACTATTATGATATTTTTCCAGCATCCGGCTTAGATTGAGCAATGCTCGGGTATATTCCACATCACTCAAAGTTCCTTTCTGCATCCTGTCAAGATAATCCTGTTCAACCATATCCAGTCCATTCCATGAAAAAAGCTCTGTATGACGCATATATTCATCTCTTATCACAAGCCTTATGGCTTCCAGAGAGTCCTTCCAGTCATCAAATTTTACATCCTTAAATGTAATATATATGACAGGATATGTTCCCTGCTTATTGCGATAATTCTCACCACATTTCCAGATTTTTTTGTCCTGAAAATATATGGAAGTGTCCTCATCTGTTTTTTCAAAAAAGACCTTAAGCATATCCATTGCCAGAGTTTTACCAAATCTTCTCGGTCTGGTAAACAATGTTACTGCCGCATGGTCATCTATGAGATCACGGATCAGAAGTGTCTTATCCACATAATAACAATTTTTTACTGTGTCAATGTAAGAAGTACTACCAACAGCACAAGAAAGAACCTGCGGTTTTACGCTTTCCGGCTTTTTCTGTTTCTGATATTCAAACACTGAACTTTCAGGTATCATCCATTTTTTTCCGTTTTTTAATGCTCCTGCAATTTCTCCATTATTGCACAGACCTACTATTCGCCTTGCTGATATATTCAAAATTGCCGCTGCATCTTTGCTTGAGATATACTTCTGTTCGGTCATATTTTCCCCCATTCGGAAATTTCACGCTATATTCCGGAAATATTTTACCATGTATCGGAAATACTTTCAACTTAATAGGAAATTTAGCTCTTATAATGTTCATTTATCCATTTATACATTTTGATTATCAAACCTCTTGACTATCAAACTATTTTAATATATAATCTCCAACAGTTAATACTTAATTCAGCAAAAAGGAGACCATTATGGTAAGAATAGTTATAGATGAGGGATGTGATTCCGCTTATCCTCCCGCCTTGTGTATCCCTAAACTCAACAAGGATATTTGCCTTATCTCTATCAATTTCAGCCGCGATCACCTTCATCTCGATTCCATTACTCTCTGACGATAGATTTACCGGTTTCAGTTTCTGCGCTATCTGCGGGCTGATCCTATACATGATCTCATAGGAGAAATCATTTGCTGCCAATGCCGGTACTGTAAAGTACATACACAGGCAAAAACATGCCGCATATACGAGCCATTTTCTTGCTCTGGCAAATTTTTTCTTACCGCCAAAAGCCTTTTCCGATTCAATAATAAGTTCATTGTCCGACATGATCTTTTCCGGCAATGCATTGTTCCATTTCCTTTGATAGTTCACTGACATATGCACTGCGCTTTAAGCGTTTCCGCTCTATACAGCGGTTTAGTGATATATTCCGCACTATTTTCGAGAGAAAGGTCGGCAGATATGCTCTCGGCTCATTCGGTGGAATCCTGTTCCATGCCTCGAGATAGGTATCATTCTCACATTCTTCCGCGGTAGCATGATCCTGCGTGATGCGATAGGATATGGTGCAAAGTCTGCTCCCATATTTTTCTGCTACATGGGAAATGGCGGATTCATCCCTGTCCAGAAACAAATCCACTATTTTTTCATCTTCCATAGATTTAAGCTCCTCATTTTCCTCTTATTGTGGGTTACATACTATATAGCAGTTTTTAGATGGTGAGGTTACATTTTCCCATAAAAAAATGGTGTCTAAGCAGTAAAATACTTAAACACCGATTTCCTAATTCAATTGTTTTTCACAATATTTCTCAGCAAGATTTATAAATTCTTCCGCAACTGTAATTTGTCTCTCAGCTTCTTCCCTACTTGCAATATAAAAATCATCATAATCGCTTGCATGGCGAATTTCCTCTGCCATTCCAATCTTTCTTCCAATCTCTCTAGGGAAGATTTCTGTTTTAACATAGTCTTTATTAAAATTAGCTATTGCATCTTTGTGTCTCTTATATGCTTTTCCACTAACAGCATGCACCGCATTTATAGCATGAAAAATTGCATAATATGCTCTGTTGTTAGCACCTTTATAATCTTCTATAGCCAACAATACCTTTGCAGATTTTAAATCATTCCTTGAAGTTTCAAGTCTATATAGAACCAGATCTCTTCTTGTCCCAATCTCCATATCATGCTGCTCCATATAGTATAACCCCCTCTTTATGAACATTTGAATAAAATGGATAATTTACAACCCATTTATTAAAAAGTTCTTCACTCTTTGCAATAGGTTTTATGTCAATGTCATTATCCAGATTAAAATCATATGTCATATATGATAGCTGCTCTCCATATGATTTAAGTTCCAAATCTGATATATCCACCAAAATCATAATATCTACATCTGAATCAGGTCGAAAATCTCCTCTTGCATAAGAACCATATAAAATAATCTGTTTAACGTGTGATCCATAAATTTTTTTAATTTTCTCTACATATTGTTCAATGAGATCGTACATAACTTTTGGCATATATCATCACCCCATCCTTTTACTTTATTATACCTGTTCTATTTGAATTTAACAATCTATCGCACAAACCACCTTACAATCTTTCTTATAGCAGGCTATTCCGTACTTAATGAAATTACGCATTCCATCCTGTTTTAGCTTATCCACATACTGCTTTTCTTCAATCTGCTCTAACGCCCTGTCGCAGGCAGCTTCCATATCACCATCCTCGGCATATTTTAGCTCTATCACCACGCCTGTCCTGTTATCAGGTATCTCAACGAGTATATCACTGTATCCAATTCCCGATTCTGCATTTGACTTTGTAAGCCAGTTTTCTTTGTACCCAAGCAGTCCAAGTAAAATTCCATGATAGAAGTTTTCTTTCTTTTCTTTTGGAACTGCGGTATCTCTTATACTTATTGTATTCCAGAGATAGTCTCCAAAGAGCTGTTCTATTTTTTCCGGATTTTTCTCAAAAAATGCATTACAGAATTCTTCTAATTTGGTGCCTTCTTTTTTTGATGTATCGCTGAACCACTCTCTGATCTTTTTTATGAACAGATTTCTTATTTCCCTGTTCGGAATTGACAGACGGTACTTGCCGCTTTGCGTACATCCATGCTGTGTCAGATACCCGGTTGTAAAAAGCACACTCCACAAATGTTCAATGCTGTTATCAAGCTCATCATAGGTAAGCTCCTGTGAAATGTCCTTTTCAATACATTCGCCCGATATGAGCCGCTCTATTTCATCCTTCGTGCGTGTATCAGCTTTATCGATAAATCTGCGGACAATAGCATTTCCACTCGAATTAGACCAGTAATCCTTTGGGCGGGCATTTTCATCAAATCTCAGCTCATCAATATAATTTATAACATCCCACGGACAATATATATCTGCATTTCCGAAATGATATCCATTATACCATTCCTTTATCTCTGCCAGATGCGAAGACAGACCGTAATAGTCAAGCATTTCCCTGACCTCACTATCAGTAAATCCAAAATGCTCATCAAATCTCGTATCCATAATAGAAAGTACTTTAAAGTTATTAAGTCCTGTAAAAATGCTTTCTTTAGAGACACGCAGACATCCTGTTAAAATAGCAAACTGTAAACTATCATTTGACTTTAATGCCTGACCGAACATCCCCCTGATTAATGAAACCATTTCTTTATAATATCCATTCAAAAAAGCCTTATCCAGAGGAACATCATATTCATCAATAAGTATTATAACCTTCTGTCCAAAATGCCTACATAACAACTGTGATAAAACCTGTACGCTCGATATAAGCTGGTTTTCATCCATTGTATTCATTCCGTTATGCAATGCAATTATTGATTTATAGCGTCTGATTTCATTTTCTGAGAGTCTTTCGCTTTGAGCTAAGAAATCGAATCTTTCAGCTTCCAAACCTATTAACTCGGTTAATCGGTACTTGGCATCTTTAAAGCATAATCCATCTACACCTTTAAGTGTAAGGCAGATTACAGGATATTTTCCCATATATTCTTCACACAGTTCTTTATTTTTGGAAATATATAATCCGTCAAACAGTGATGCATCCATGCCGATCTCAAAAAAACTCTTCAACATGCTCATATTTAGTGTCTTACCAAAACGACGAGGACGGGTAAATAAATTGACTTTGCCCCAATTTAGTAAAACCTGTTCTATAAGCCTTGTCTTATCTATATAGTAAAATCCCTGTTTTCTGATATCTCTAAAATTTTCAATCCCTACCGGTGTTTTCTTTACCATTGCCATAAATGCCTCCGAAAAAATCAGTTATACTATCTGCATATAGTATAACTGATTAATCCTGTAAATACAATTTATAAACTACTTGAAATACTCTTTCTTTCCCGCCAAAAATCTAAGAAACCCATATAGAACAGTTATCTTTTATAATATATTGGGGTTCCACCATATGGAGAGTATGTCACATTATGTCTCACCAATGGTCCAGCACCCCATTTTGATGTTAACTTGATAGTATTACCCGAAATGCTATACACAACTCCAGAATGAATAAATGGATTATTTAATGGATATTGTGTATAACATACCTTTTGTCCTGTTGCAGATGGCTTGGTTCCTACTTGTGTATAACTACCATCTGACATATAAGCTCCTGGATTATTCATCCAATATTTATTGGATGTACTCTGACTATACCAAGCATACGAATGACAATTGTAATTTGTTGTGGCACCTGAAATAATAGTTGCATTTGGATAATTCTTAACTGTATAATTATATGCC
>CAVABC010000058.1:0-20521 GCA_963586665.1 Acutalibacteraceae bacterium | reverse complement strand
ATAACAGCTTTTTATTATTCATTCAAGTACTTATACGGAAATAACTCCAGATGCATGATAACAGAAAAACCGCCACTTGCGTGACGGTTTAATCCTAGTTAGCTGAATCCTCTGCTTTCTCAAGATCTGCGATAGCAGCTTTCTGCATTGGAATACGGCAGTTTTTATTGTTTCCGAACTCTACGATAACAGTATCATCCTGAATATCGATAACTGTTCCATAGAAACCACTTGTTGTAAGGACTGTATCTCCTATTGCAACTTCATTGAGCATAAGCTCCTTTTTCTTCTGCTCCTTCTTCTGTGGACGGATCATAAGAAAATACATAATTGCAAAAAGAACAACTAACCAGATGATCATTCCGGCTGTTCCGACTGCACTTCCGCTTGCTAAAATTGATGTCATCAATCTTTCCTCCTAAAATTAATATACTTTTAAGCACTATTACCATAATACACAATGCATTCTGTATCGGCAAGGCTTTTTTACTCATTTTCGAGAATTTTAATATTTTGGTATCACTAGCTCTGCTCACCCTGAGTCATGCAGTAAAGCTTCTCTGCCTTGTAGGACGCAAATCTGCCCTCATCGATCGAATTTCTGATCTCTTCCATCATGTTGTTGTAGAAATAGAGATTGTGGAGCACACAGAGTCTCATTCCAAGCATCTCTTTTGCCTTGAGAAGGTGTCTGATGTAAGCTCTTGAATACTTGCGGCAGGTAGGACATCCACAGCCCTCCTCTATCGGACGCATATCCTTCTGATATTTCTGGTTAAAGAGATTTAGCTTGCCGTGGTTTGTATACACATGACCGTGGCGGCCGTTTCTGCTCGGATATACGCAGTCAAAGAAATCAATTCCTCGTTCTACGCCCTCTAAGATATTTGCAGGAGTTCCAACTCCCATAAGGTATGTAGGCTTGTCCACAGGCAGATATGGTACTGTCTCATCTAGGATATGATACATCTGTTCATGAGTCTCACCTACTGCAAGACCACCCACAGCGTAACCATCGAGATCAAGCTCTGATATTCTCTTTGCATGGTCTATTCTGATGTCCGAATAAATAGCTCCCTGATTGATTCCAAAAAGAAGCTGTTCCTTGTTGATAGTATCCGGCAGGCTGTTAAGTCTTGCCATCTCTTTTTTACAACGCTCAAGCCAGCGTGTGGTACGGTTTACGGAATTCTCCACGTACTGTCTGTCTGCCACACTCGATGGACACTCGTCAAATGCCATGGCTATAGTCGAACCGAGGTTAGACTGTATCTGCATACTCTCCTCTGGTCCCATAAATATCTTGGCTCCGTCTATGTGGGAATTAAAATACACTCCCTCTTCTTTGATCTTTCTAAGTCCTGCGAGCGAGAATACCTGAAATCCGCCCGAATCTGTAAGGATAGGTCTGTCCCACACCATAAATTTGTGTAAGCCGCCAAGCCCCTTTATGATCTTGTCTCCTGTTCTAACGTGCAGGTGATAGGTATTTGAAAGCTGTACCTGACACTTTATATCTTTTAAGTCCTCTGTGGAAACTGCACCCTTTATGGCTCCTACTGTTCCCACATTCATAAATACAGGTGTCTGTATATCACCGTGTACGGTGTGGAAAGTACCTCTCTTGGCACGTCCCTCCTGTTTTAAAAGTTCATATTTTGCCATTTTTACTCTCTTTCTTTTCATTATGTTAATACTAAAAATATAACATAGATTCCTTGACTATTCAACTTAGCTTTATTTATAATAAAATGTAATTACGTAAACAGAAAAGGAGACATATTATGTCAGGTTCATCATATGGTACAATTTTTAAGGTAACAACCTGGGGCGAGTCCCACGGCAAAGGTCTTGGTGTAGTAGTTGACGGAGTCCCGGCAGGCATAGAGCTTTGTGAGAAGGATATACAGATATTCTTAAACCGCAGAAAACCGGGACAGTCAAAGTTTACTACCCCCCGTAAAGAGGATGACGCGGTAGAGATACTCTCAGGTGTATTTGAGGGAAAGACATCCGGAACACCTATATCCATGGTTGTATGGAACAAAAACCAGAAATCCAAAGATTACAGTGAGATTGCATCCTACTACCGCCCGGGACATGCTGATTACTGTTTTGATAAAAAATACGGTTTCAGGGATTACAGAGGCGGTGGACGTTCCTCAGGACGCGAGACAATAGGACGTGTTGCAGCCGGAGCTATCGCAGTAAAACTCCTCTTTCAGCTTGGCATAAAATTCCTTACATATACAAAATCCATCGGAGCGATCGAGATCGATCCCGATAATTTCAGTGCCGATGAGATAAACAATAACTCACTCTATATGCCGGATGCCACAGCGGCAGGAAAAGCGGCAGCCTATCTTGAGGAGTGCATCAAAACACAGAATTCCTCAGGAGGTGTCTGTGAGTGTATCATAACAGGGCTTCCTGTCGGACTTGGTGATCCTGTATTTGAAAAGATCGATGCCAATCTGGCAAAAGCAGTCATGTCTATCGGTGCCGTAAAAGGCTTTGAGATCGGTGACGGCTTTGCCGCAGCAAGATCCACAGGACTTACCAACAATGATGCATTTTTAATGAAAAATAAAAAAGCCGCAAAGCAGACCAACCATTCAGGCGGCACACTCGGCGGCATGACAGACGGCTCTCCTCTTATACTCAGAGCCGCAATAAAACCGACACCATCTATCGCAAGCACACAGCATACGGTAAATAAGTCGGGGGAAGATATCGAGATCTCGATAAAAGGACGGCACGATCCTATCATCGTGCCAAGAGCTGTTGTAGTAGTTGAGTCCATGGCTGCCATAACCATTGCTGATGCACTGCTTATGAATATGAGCGCGCGCATGGACCGTATCATAGATTTTTATAAGTAACACGCATGAAATTATATATTTTGCCATAAAAAAATTGTACCATACACGATGGTACAATTTTTTATTGCAATTATTCTAACCCAAAGCTATTGCCTCATTCTCCTGACGTCTTAATATATCAAACTCCTCCGGCTTTTCACTTAGCTCCATATAGAAAACCTGCTGTGGATGTGGACATGACTCCATCTCATTTCCATCCTCATCATACATAGCCTTTACAGTCACGGTCACATTGTCACCGTTTGGCTTCATGATCTCGATCTTTTCACCTACAGAGAACTTATTTCTCTGCTCCATGCGGTACTGGCCCTTTTCATTTGGCGCACCTACGATACCAAGGTATGTGTAACCCTTCTCGTAAGTATTGTTATCGTATATCTGAGTCTCCTCCGTAGGCTTTCCGTAGAAAAATCCTGTAGTAAACTGTCTGTAAGTACAGCTCTTTATCTGCTCGAGATACCATGGCATATTTACCTCGTATTTCTCAGGTGACTCAAGATAATCGTTTATTGCTTTGCGATAGGTTCTGGCAACTGTTGCCACATAGAGAGCGGTTTTCATGCGTCCCTCGATCTTGTAGCTGTCTATTCCGGCATCGATCAGATCAGGGATATGCTCTATCATACAAAGATCCTTTGAATTGAAGATATATGTACCGCGCTCATTCTCATAAACCGGCAGATACTCTCCCGGACGTTTTTCCTCGACAACAGAATATTTCCATCTGCAAGGATGTGTGCATGCACCCTTATTGGCATCACGTCCTGTAAAATAGTTAGAGAGCAGGCATCTTCCCGAATATGATATGCACATAGCACCATGGATAAATGTCTCTATCTCCATCTTGTCATCTATGTGCGCTCTTATCTCTTTTATCTCATTAAGAGAAAGCTCTCTGGCTGTAACTACACGGCTTGCGCCCAGATCCCACCAGAACTGATAAGTGCCATAGTTGGTATTGTTTGCCTGTGTGCTGACATGTCTCTCGATCTGTGGGCACTCTTCTTTTGCGATCATAAACACTGCCGGATCTGCAATGATAAGCGCATCCGGTCTGTCAGGCTTCATGGCATTTAACTCTTTAAAGTACTCTCTTACTCCATCAAGATCATAGTTGTGCGCAAGGATATTGGCAGTAACATACACTTTTACTCCATGAGCATGTGCAAATGCCACCCCCTCTGCCATCTCCTCCATGGAAAAATTCTTGGCTTTGGCGCGTAATCCAAATGCCTCTCCACCGATATACACCGCATCAGCACCATATATAACAGCTATTTTAAGTACTTCCAGACTGCTTGCCGGACAAAGTAATTCTATCTTTCTCATTTTATCTCCAAACTTATCTTAAACATATATTAATCACATCTTCGTAGATACCGTAATGCCGTCACCTATCGGCAGTACTGCCGTAACCAGCTCATCACTATGTGTAAGCTCATACAGATACTCTCGCATACGCTTGTATATCGTCCTGTTCCTGCGCTCCACGACGTAGTGCGACTCTATTATATCGCCATCCTGCAGCACATTGTCGGACACAAGTACTCCGCCACTCTTTAAAAGACGCAGCACCTGTGGCATAAAATTGATATACTGCCCCTTTGCTGCATCCATAAATATCATGTCAAACGGTTCATCTATCTGCGGCAGTATTTCAACAGCATCTCCCTCTAAAAGTGTGATCTGACTTTCTTTGCCTGCACGGACAAAATTAGCCTTTGCTATCGGTATTCTTTTCTCATAATTTTCTATTGTCACTATCTGACAATCCTTCGGGGCATATTCTGCCATCAGAATTGCAGAAAAACCAACCGCTGTTCCCACTTCGAGAATACGCATTGGTTTTTGCATTGCAAGTAATAATTTCAGAAAGCTCTGCATTTCTTTCCTGATAATAGGAACAAAATCCTGCAAAGCCTCCTGTTCTATTTCGTCTAATACAGGTGTATTTCCCCTGTCCAAAGAATTGATATAAGTAACAAGTCTCTCATCAACTATCATTCTGCCAGATCTTCCTGTACTGTTCCTTCCTCGTCAGCAGCCGATACTCCGGACTCTGACGCGTTTTCAGTATTTTGTGTGCTTTCCGTTTCGCTGTTCTTCTTACCGTAGTTTTCTGCCATGACCACCATCATATCCTTGGCTGTCATGGAGGTGTTTAATGTATACACACCCGGTGTGATCTTCTTTGCATATGCGGAAAGCTTTAACTGAATATAAAAAAGTGTTCCATCATTAACAAGGCCTTTATCTTCCAAAAGCTGGCCTAACTCCTTTGCAGACATCCCTTCCGTGACCTGAACGAGCACATCCCTGCCCGGTGCCTGTGATACTGCCGGCTCAGTAAATACCCTGTAGCCGAAGTCATAACCGGTCACGCAGACCTTTATGCCGCCTATCACTACTATAAGGGCTATCATTATCGAAAATGCCACCTTTATAAATCCAAATAAAGCCTTGTTAAAATCCATAAACTTCTACCTACACTTCCATAATAATAGGCATTATCATAGGTCTGCGCTTTGTCTCTTTCCATACGAAGTCACCCAAAGCATCCTTGACCTCTGTCTTTATCTTGCCCCAATCTGTAACATTATTATCCACAAGACGCTCCATCGTCTCATCAAGTACATTCTTTGCCTCATCCATCAGGCTCTCTGAATTGCGCACATATACGAATCCGCGGGATACGATATCAGGTCCTGCAAGCACCTGTCCCGAACCTGCCTCAAGAGTCATGACTACGATGATGATACCATCCTCGGCAAGTCTCTGTCTGTCGCGGAGAACGATATTTCCTACATCTCCGACTCCAAGACCGTCTACCATGACGTTTCCTACATGGACTCTGCCTGTAACCTTTGCGCTATTCTCATCAATTTCAAGCACATCACCGGAAGAAAGTATCCTGATGTGGTCTGAGTCATATCCCAGCTCCTCTGCTATCTTTGCCTGTGCCACAAGATGCTTGTACTCTCCATGGACAGGGATGGCATATTTAGGATTAACTAAAGAGTAGATGAGCTTTATATCCTCCTGACATGCATGTCCTGAAACGTGTACATCCTGGAATATAACATCTGCACCCTTCATCATAAGCTCATTTATGATACCTGTAACTGATTTCTCATTTCCCGGAATGGGATTTGAGCTGAATACGATAGTATCGTTCGGCTTGATGGATACCTTTCTGTGAGTACCGTTTGCCATACGTGAAAGAGCCGCCATTGACTCACCCTGACTTCCTGTTGTGATGATAACAGTCTGCTCATCAGGATAGCTCTTAAGCTGGTCTACATCTATCAAGATATTGTCCGGAAGTGACAGATATCCAAGCTCTGATGCTATGGAAATGATATTTACCATGCTTCGTCCCTCGATAGCCACCTTTCGTCCGAACTTCTCTGCCGAGTTGATGATCTGCTGTACACGATCCACATTTGATGCAAATGTGGCGATAATGATCCTGGTTTTCTTGTGATCCTCAAATATGTCATCGAGCACCTTTCCTACTGACTTCTCAGACTGTGTAAAGCCCGGTCTTTCTGCATTGGTACTGTCGCACATGAGTGCCAGTACACCTTTCTTGCCGATTTCTCCGAAGCGAGCAAGATCGATGGCATCTCCGAATACAGGTGTGTAATCTACCTTGAAATCTCCTGTGTGTACCACGATACCTGCCGGTGAGTAGATAGCCAGTGCTGCCGCATCCTGAATACTGTGGTTAGTCTTTATGAACTCTACCCTGAAACAGCCAAGATTGATATGCTGTCCGTATTTTACGACCTTTCTCTTTACAGTCTTTAACATGCCGTGCTCTTCAAGCTTTTTGTCTATTATGCCCATTGTAAGCTTCGTAGCATATATAGGCACATTGATGTCCTTTAACACATAAGGAATAGCACCGATATGATCCTCATGACCATGAGTGATAAAAAATCCCTTAACCCTATCGATGTTCTCCTTAAGATATGTCACATCAGGGATTACGAGATCGATTCCCAGCATATCATCATCTGGAAATGACAATCCGCAATCCACAACAATAATACTGTCCTCATACTCGAAGGCAGTAATATTCATTCCTATCTGCTCCAATCCGCCTAAAGGAATGATCTTAAGCTTACTATTCTGTTTTTCTGTTTTCTTCAAAATATTACCTCCATATGAATTTTCACGCACAACTGCCTTTGTATTCTAGTATTCCAAAGCAGTGTCATCATCCGTAAGCTCCGAGAAAACTTTAGCGATTGCAGAAAACTCAACATCGTCTTCTACCATCTCGTAAAGTATTTCATCGTCTTTCGTACTTACTTCTTTTAAAATATATGCTTCACAGTCTCCGCTTTCCTGTCCGTCGGAAACTAAAAGATATCTTATTCCATTTAAAGTTGTCTCTTCTTCTACTGCAAACTCTGTTATTTCGTTTGTCTGTGGATCTGTAAAATTAATTTTTTGCATAACAATTAAGACCGACTATTTGACAGATAATCCAAATACCCCTGCAAAATAAAAATAGCCGCGATTTCATCTACGAACTCCTTGCGGTTCTCCCTACGAATGCCGGTTTCCATCATAGAACGGTCGGCTGCGACAGTTGTAAGACGCTCATCCCAGTATATGACCTCAAGACCTGTACGTCTGTTAAGCATATCACCGAACTCCTTCGTCTTTTCGCAACGCTCTCCTTCCGTATTATTCATATTTTTAGGATAGCCGAGCACAATCCTGTCCACTCCATACTCGGCAATTATCTCCTCAATACGCGCCAAAGTCTGTCTGAGCTTGGATGGCGATTTTCTTCTTACGATCTCCACGCCCTGTGCCGTAATAAGAAGCTCATCGCTCACCGCTACTCCGACTGTCTTTGAACCAAAATCAAGACCTAATATCCTCATATTAATCCCATGAGCGGTTCTCTATATAAGTCTTAAGAACCTCTTCCACAAGCTCGTCTCTTTCTACCTTCATGATAAGGCTTCTCGCATTGTTGTGGCTTGTGATGTATGTTGGATCTCCGGACATAATATATCCAACAATCTGATTAACAGGATTGTAGCCTTTTTCACTTAATGCATTGTACACAATCTTGAGTACATCCTTGACCTGAAGCTCAGGCTCCTTTTGAACTGTAAAAAATTGTGTGTTGTTAATATTTTTTTCCATACGCTTCACCCTTCTTGTCTTTTTATTTTATTATAAAAACAATAAAAAAACAACCTTTATTATTCGAAGAGCAGTATTTCATCGGTAAGTCTGCCTGTGATACGTCCCGAAACTATTGTATTTTCAAGGTTTTCATCTGTATCCTTTGCTACTTTTACATACTCCTTAGTATATCCGACAAAATACTCTTTATCACCGATCATGGCTTTTTCCTCAAAAAGCACATCCTCGCATCTTCCGATATAATAATCACGGAACTCGACCGACATCCCGTGTCCGGAAGCTATAAGTGCCTCACTGCGCTTTGTCTTTGTCTGCTCCGGCACCTGATCCGGCATCACGGCAGCTCTTGTGCCTTTTCTCTTTGAGTATTTGAAAATATGCATCTCATAGAAATGTATCTTTTTAAGATATGCTTCTGTCTGCGCAAACTCCTCCTCGCTCTCGCCCGGAAAGCCCACTATGACATCTGTTGTGATGGCAGGATGCTCAAAATATTTCCTGAGCAGCGCACAGCCTCTCTCGTACTCCTTTGCCGTATATTTTCTGTTCATACGCTTCAAGGTGGCATCACAGCCACTCTGCAGGGACAAATGGAAATGAGGACAGATCTTTTCAAGTTTTGAAAGCTCTGAGGCAAACTCCTCCGTTACGATCTTCGGTTCAAGAGAACCTAATCTGATACGCTCTATGCCGTCCACATCATTTACGGCTTTTATCAGGTCAAGCAAGCCTGTATTTTCCTCAAAATCCACTCCGTAGGAGCTTAAGTGTATTCCGGTAAGGACAACCTCTTTAAAACCGTTTGCGGCAAGTCTTTTTACCTCGGCAACGACATTGTCGAATTTACGGCTTCTGACACGTCCTCTGGCATAAGGAATGATACAATAGCTGCAGAACTGGTTGCAGCCATCCTGTACCTTTATGAAAGCTCTCGTATGCTCTGCCGTCTGATCTATAAACAGCTCCTCAAACTCATGCTTTCCATCATTTATATCATCAACCGAATCGTCTGTCGAATTGTTCAAAAACTCGTCTATTAATCCGACAAGCTCATGCTTTCTGTTATTTCCGATAACAATATCCACAGCCAGATCATCCAGAACCTCTTTCTCACTGGTCTGCACATAGCAGCCGGTGGCTACAACTATCGAATCCGGATTGTTTTTCTTTGCCTTGTGGAGCATCTGTCTTGATTTTCTGTCCGCCATATTTGTGACAGAACATGTATTTACCACGTATACATCAGCTTTTTCGGTAAACGGCACTATCACGTATCCCGCATCCTCTAACAGCTTCTGCATGGCCTCTGTCTCATATGCATTTACTTTACATCCTAAATTGTGTAAGGCAGCTTTTCTCATTTTTTACTCCTATATAATTGACTTTTCCCGAAAAAACTATTACTATCTATATAGTTAGTTAGTAATTAAGGAGGTTTTCATATGAAAACAGTACAGATTTCATTAAATTCCATCGGGAAAGTAAAATCATTTGTTAATGCAATTACTCAGTTCGATTTCGATTTCGACCTGATCTCAGGCAGATACGTTATTGATGCAAAATCAATCATGGGTATCTTCAGTTTAGATCTCTCTAAGCCAATCGAGTTAGCTATACATACAGAGACCGGACTTGACGAGATCATGGAAGTATTAAAACCATATATCATCGAGTAATCACAGTGATTTTTAAGGACCTGAATTTTCAGGTCCTTTTTTACTGTACTTCTTTTTACTCAGCATCTACCATTATCACTTCTGTTGTGTCGATGGCAGTCTTCATAAGGTCATCTATGACATCCTTTAATCTTTCCTCAGACTTTTTGATCCTGTTGATATTCGGCTTTGTAACAGGATGCTTTGCTACGAATATCGTACAGCAGTCTTCGTAAGGCAGAATAGATGTCTCATAGGTATCTATCTTGTTTGAGATATCTATGATGTCGTTTTTGTCCATGGCGATAAGCGGTCTGTATACAGGCATGCTGCACACTTCATTGGTAGCGGCAAGTGACTGCATTGTCTGGCTGGCAACCTGACCGATACTCTCTCCTGTGATAAGTCCAAGGCAGTTGTCCTCGTTTGCAAAATGCTCTGCTATCTTCATCATGTATCTGCGCATGATGATGGTAAGCTCATCATGTGGACATTTCTCGTATATGGCAAGCTGTATATCCGTAAAGTTGACTACGTGAAGCTTGATCTTTCCTGAATATCTGGCTACTTTCTTTGCCAGATCGACAACCTTCTGTTTTGCTCTCTCACTGGTATATGGCGGTGCATGGAAATATGTTGCGTTTATCACTACACCACGCTTTGCGATCATATATCCGGCTACAGGGCTGTCAATACCGCCTGATAAGAGAAGCATTGCCTTTCCTGCTGTGCCAAGCGGCATACCGCCAGGTCCCGGGATCTCCTCGGAGTAAATATTTATCATAGGTCTGATCTCTATATTGATCATAACCTGTGGATTGTGGACATCTACCTTTGTCTCAGGGAATGCCTCAAGCACCTTCTCGCCCACTGCGGCATTTATCTCCATGGAAGTCATAGGATAATTTTTTCTGGCACGTCTGGCATTTACCTTGAAAGTGAAGTTTTTGTCCTTGTATACATTGTTGATATGCTCTATAACAGCCTCTGCGAGCTTGTCAAAGCCCTCATCCTCATGAAGCTCTACCGGGCAGATTCCGACAATACCAAACACTCTTGAGAGTGTGGCTACAGTCTCGTCATAATCGTAATCTCCGTCTGTCTCAACATAGACACGTCCGCTCTCCTTGCGAACCTCGAAATTGCCGTCTACATTCTTAAGCTGGTACTTGATATTTTTTACCAGCGCGTCCTCGAAAATATATCTGTTCTTGCCTTTTATGGCAATCTCAGCATACTTGATCAAAAAAGTCTTATACATTTAAATCTCCTGTTCTTATTTTTCCTGCTTTTTTATAACTATCTTCTGGTATATTTTTGAAGTTTCGGGATAACCTCTGACATGACCGAAACCGCATAATCTATCTCTTCTCTTGTCGTGTTCACGCAGAAACTGAATCTGACCGTCGAATCAAGAAGTGAAGCTTTAAGCCCGATGCTTTTAAGCGTAGAGCTGATCGATGGCTTATTGGACGAGCATGCACTTCCCGCTGACACATAGATATTTCTGTCCTCTAAGGTGTGAAGCATGACCTCCGCACGTATGCCATCCACACTTACGCTTACAACATGTGGCGCGTTGCTGTGATCATGGCGTCCGTTTACAGACACTCCCGGTATCTGTAAAACTGACTCTATAAAGTGATCTCTAAGCCCGTACATACGTGATATTTTCTCGTCAAAATCCGTATATATCTCCTCGGCAGCCACTCCAAGCCCTGCGTATGCAGGAACATTCTCTGTGCCGGAACGCATGCCTTTCTGCTGTCCTCCTCCGTATATGATCGGTTTTATCTTTGTCTTGTCCTTTATATATAAAAATCCGCTGCCCTTTGGACCGTGTATCTTGTGTCCGCTGACTGATAGCAGATCTATATTCATTTTTTTTGGTCTTATGACCATTTTGCCGTATGACTGGATGGCATCCACATGAAAAAGTGTGGACGGATTTTTCTCCTTTATCGCAGCTCCTGCCTCCTCGATCGGCATAACGGCACCTATCTCGTTATTCACATGCATAATGGAAACGAGTATTGTGTCCTCTCTTACGGCATCACGAAGTGCGTCAACGCTTATCACTCCGTCATGATCTACAGGCAGATAAGTCACCTCATAGCCCTGCTCTTGTAAAAACTGCATCGTGGAAAGCACAGAAGCATGTTCCACAGATGATGTGATGATATGCTTTCCCGCACGGTGGTTTGCCATTGCAGCTCCGATGATCGCGAGGTTATTGGACTCTGTTCCACCCGATGTAAAAAGTATCTCTTTGTCCTGTACCTTAAGTGTCTTTGCTATTTTCTTTTTCGCATCATTTAAGAAATTCTCTGCTTCAACACCCTTCATATGAAGAGAGGACGGATTACCGTAGTCCTCCGTGAGCAGTCTGTATACCATATCTGCCGCAGCCTTGCTGCATCTGGTCGTGGCAGAATTATCCAAATATGCTTCCATTTTATTTAAAGCTCCTAACTATCTAAATTAAACACCAGCATGGAAAGTGTAGCAAGTCCTGCTGTTTCTGTGCGCAGTATTCTCCGTCCGAGACTTATCCTGTGCATTTTGTCGCACTCATCCACAAGTGCTATCTCCTCAGGCGAAAAACCGCCCTCAGGACCTACTATGACACCTATAGACTGTCCTTTTCCGATACCGCCCATGATATCCCTTGTCGCACCCATGCCGCGCTCATTCTCGTATGGGACAAGTGTAATATCAAGCTCCCCTGCGCCCTGCAATGCCAGCTTGTATGGCACAGGAGGATTTATGACAGGTATCACTGTGCGCTTGGACTGCTTTGCCGCGCTCTCTGCTATAGCCTGCCATCTTTCGACCTTTTTGGCAGCCTTTTTATCATCAAGCTTTACCACGCAGTTTTTCATGGCAACAGGGACTATCTCCGATACTCCAAGCTCGACCGCTTTCTGGATGATAAGCTCCATCTTATCTCCCTTTGGAAGTCCCTGATACAGCACGATATGATTATCAAGCTCTGTGCCAGCCTCATCCATACTGTCTATATCAGCAATGACCTCATCCTCTGATATGAGCGATACATGGCAGAAATATGCCTGTCCCGATCTGCTGCTTATTCTGATTTTTTCTCCGTTTTTCATGCGCAGTACGTTCTTTATATGGTTTACATCACTTCCTGTGATGGAAATATTATTGGAACGCACCTGCTCATCATCTACAAAAAACTGATACATAACTCACCATAACACTTAGATCTTCTGTGCGGTGATATTTACCCACTCACCCTGATGATTTATCTCGATCACCTTAAGACCTGTCTTTTCAATAGCTTCTTTTACTTCATTTTCCTTGAAATCTATGATACCGGAGGTGATAAAATATCCCCCCTCTTTTAATCGGTCAGGGATGACCGGTGCCATAGGAATGATAACATCCGCAAGTATGTTTGCAACAACTATGTCATATTCTTCCGTTCCGACCTTCTGCTGAAGCTCTGTGTCATCTATGAGATTCCCGACATAAAATGTACCAAGTTTCTCGTCAAGATGATTAACCTGCATATTGTCGCGGGTAGAGATCATGCAGTCTGCATCAAGATCAGTTCCCACAACCTCTCTGGCACCGAGCTTCAATGCCACGATAGAGAGTATTCCGCTTCCACATCCGACATCAAGCACCTTTGGAGCTTCTTTTGCTCCCTCGATATATTTGATAAGCTGCTTGATACAAAGCTGTGTAGTCTCATGTTTTCCTGTGCCAAACGAGATACCCGGATCGATCTCTATCATGAACTTGTCAGCATCCTCAGGCTTTACCTCTTCCCATGTAGGCTTGATGAGAATATCACCGATCGTAAACGAAGAGAAATATTTCTTCCAGTTGTTGATCCAGTCGAGATCCTCTGTCTCAGAAGATGATATGACACCGCTTCCTACCTCTACCGTATCGCGCAGCTCCTCAAGTCCGAGCTTTACTTTCTTAAGAATATCCGTCTGGTCACTTCCGTCATCCTCGATGTAAAAGCTCACATGGCTGATCCCCTCATCAGGCGGCAGCTCAGGCAGAAAATCTATAAACATATCAGCCTGATCCTCTTTGGTCAGAGGAATATTGTCCTCTATCTCTATACCCTCGATACCGAGATCCATAAGCATGCTGCTCATGAAATCCTCGGCAGCGGTCGTAGTTTCAATCGTATATTTCTTCCACTTCATGTTTTTGTCCTTTCACGCAATTCTTAGCGTATTCTAACATATATTTAGGTCTTTTGCCATAGTATAAACATAAAAAACAGTATGATCCCGAAGGAAAATACTGTTTTTAGTGTCTATATATCATATAATGCACAAAGTTTGCTGTACTCGCTGTTGATCTCCTGAATGGTATCCGTATCTCCGTAGAGATTGTCGGGATGATATATCTTTATGAGATCCCTGTATCTTTTCTTGGCTGAAAGCTTGTTCGCCACACCGGAAAAGAACAGATACTGTCTGCTCTGGCAGCTCTCCTGTTCAAACTCGTTCACACGGCTGTAGAACTCTTTCTTCCGCTCCATATCCTGTTTCTCTGAGGCAAGCTTCATAAGCTCCTCCTCTAAGATCTTTACCTTCATATCAAACAGTCTCTGCTGCTGTTTTAATCTGTCATCCTCTAACTTCATACGTCTGGTGAACTCGCGTTTTTCAAGCTCCAGCTCGCGCTTTTGTTCTTCTAATGATCTGCGTTCCTCTTCAAGTGTCATAGCAAAACTCCTAATATACTAAATGATGTATTACTACTTCGTAATAATACATCATTTAGAGTTATATTTCTATAGGATTTTTGTCCCAACCTTCAAGAGAAATCTTAGAGATCTTCCAGTGATTCCTTGATTTTGTCTACAAAACCTTTTTTCTTTTTAGTCTCTGCGGATGCACCGCCCTCTTTTGTAAGCGAACCGCCTGAAAGCTCGTCAAATTTCTTAAGAGCCTCTTTTGCCTCCTTTGAGAGTCCTGTAGGCGTAGAAACGATAAGTGTGACGTAATGGTCACCTCTTACAGCTTTGTTTCTTGTGGATGGAACACCCTTGCCCTTTAAGCGGATTCTGGTACCTGTCTGTGTGCCCGGTGCTACTGTATAGATGATATCTCCGTCAACAGTCTTGATTCTGATGTCTCCACCGAGTGCTGCTATAGCATATGAGATGGATGCTTTAGAGAATATATTGATATCCTGACGTTCAAAATAATTGCTTGATGAAACGATAACCTCAACGAGAAGATCTCCTCTTGGTCCTCCGTTTACACCAGGCTCACCATAATCCCTGATCCTTACGCACTGGCCATTATCGATACCGGCAGGTATCTCGACAGTTTTCTTAACCTTTTTGGTATTGTAGCCTGTTCCGTGACAGGTAGGACATTTTTCTTTTACGACCTTTCCGCTTCCACCGCAGGACGGACATGTAGAAACATCCTGTACTACACCAAACAGAGACTGACGCTGTCTGACGATCTTTCCAGATCCCTGACACTGTGAACAGGTCTCAGGTGAAGTGCCCGGTTTTGCTCCGTTTCCACCACAGGCACTGCAGGTCTCTTTGTAGTTAAATTCAAGTTCTTTTGTACAGCCAAACACAGCTTCCTCAAAAGAAATTCTTATGCTAAGGCGAATATTTGCTCCTTTAGCCGGTCCGTTTCTTCTGGAACTGCTTCTTCCACCTCCGAAGAAATCTCCGAAAATATCCCCAAATATATCTCCCATATCCATATCGGAGAAATCAAAGCCACCGGCTCCGCCTGTAGCATCAAAGGCAGCGTGTCCAAACTGGTCATACTGTCTCCTCTTATCAGCATCTGAAAGCACTGCATATGCTTCCTGTGCCTCTTTAAACTTTTCCTCGCACTCCTTATCTCCCGGATGTGAGTCAGGATGATACTTCTTTGCCTGCTGTCTGAAGGCTTTTTTGATCTCTGCTTCTGTTGCGGTCTTAGGTATGCCTAACACCTCATAATAATCTCTTTTTTCTGCCATAATATAGTCCCTTTATAATATGATATAAGGGTCAAAAGCCAGAATATATCCGGCTTAATGACCCCCACACACATATCATGTGTGTATAATTCTTTATTTAATATTAAACCTCTTTGAAGTCTGCATCGATGACATCATCATCTGCTCCGTTTGTTGAACCAGCATTCATGTCAGGTCCTGCAGCACCTGCTCCGGCATTCATGTCAGGTCCTGCTCCGGCTGCGCCCTGTGCTGCCTGTGCCTGCTCATACATCTTTGCGAATACTTTCTGTGCACTCTGTGTGAGTTTCTCCTGAGCTGCTTTAAGCTCTGCAACATCAGCCTCTGTCATGTTCTCTGCCTCTTTGTGTGCATCAAGGAAAGATTTAACAGCAGCGATATCAGCCTCAACTGCTGACTTGTCAGCGGCATCGACCTGCTCTCCAACCTGTTTTAAAGCATCCTCTGTCTGGAATACAAAGCTCTCTGCATCATTTCTTGCATCGATAGCTTCTTTTCTCTTCTTATCCTGTGCCTCGAACTCAGCGGCCTCTTTAACTGCCTTATCGATTTCCTCGTCAGACATGTTAGATCCTGCTGTGATAGTGATGTGCTGCTCTTTGCCTGTACCAAGATCCTTAGCAGATACATTTACGATACCGTTTGCATCAATATCGAATGTAACCTCGATCTGTGGAACACCACGACGTGCTGGTGGGATTCCGTCAAGTCTGAACTGTCCGAGTGATTTATTGTCACGGGCGAACTGTCTCTCACCCTGTACTACGTTGATATCAACGGCTGTCTGGTTATCAGCGGCTGTTGAGAAGATCTGGCTCTTCTTTGTAGGGATAGTTGTATTTCTCTCGATAAGTCTTGTAGCAACACCACCCATTGTCTCGATTGAAAGAGAAAGTGGAGTAACATCAAGAAGAAGGATCTCGCCTGCACCGGCATCTCCTGCTAACTTACCACCCTGAATAGAAGCACCTATAGCTACACACTCATCAGGGTTAAGAGATTTGCTTGGCTCTTTTCCTGTAAGCTGTTTTACTTTGTCCTGTACTGCTGGGATACGTGTAGATCCACCAACAAGGAGTACCTGTCCTAAATCTGCATTTGTAAGTCCTGCATCCTTCATAGCGTTCTGTACTGGGATTGCTGTTCTCTCTACGAGATCATGTGTAAGCTCATCGAATTTAGCTCTTGTAAGAGTCATATCGAAATGCTTTGGTCCCTCTGCTGTAGCTGTGATGAATGGAAGGTTGATGTTTGTAGTTGTAGCTGAAGATAACTCTTTCTTAGCTTTCTCGGCAGCTTCTTTTAATCTCTGAAGTGCCATCTTGTCTGTAGAAAGGTCAATACCCTCTGCTTTCTTGAACTCATCGATCATCCACTGTGTGATCTTGTTATCGAAATCATCACCACCAAGGTGTGTATCACCGTTTGTAGATAATACTTCGATTACACCGTCACCGATCTCAATGATAGAAACATCGAATGTACCACCACCAAGGTCATATACCATGATCTTCTGCTCTTTCTCGTTGTCAAGTCCGTATGCTAAAGCGGCTGCTGTAGGCTCGTTGATGATACGTTTTACATCAAGTCCTGCGATCTTTCCTGCATCCTTTGTAGCCTGACGCTGTGCATCATTGAAGTAAGCAGGTACTGTGATAACAGCCTCTGAAACTGACTCACCAAGATATCCCTCTGCATCAGCTTTTAATTTCTGAAGTACCATAGCTGAAATCTGCTGTGGGCTGTAGCTCTTGTCATCGATAGCTACTTTGTAATCTGTTCCCATATGTCTCTTGATAGATGAGATTGTCTTCTCAGCGTTTGTAACTGCCTGACGTTTTGCAGGCTCACCGATAAGTCTCTCTCCTGTCTTTGTGAAGGCAACTACTGAAGGAGTAGTTCTTGCACCTTCCTGGTTTGCTATAACTGTAGGCTTTCCACCTTCCATAACAGCTACACAACTGTTTGTTGTTCCTAAATCAATTCCTATGATCTTGCCCATTTTTATGTCCTCCTAATTTGAATAGTGTTTAATACAATTTAATTTATTTACTGTACAACGGCTACCATGCTGTGGCGAACCACTGTGTCTTTGTACATATAACCTTTTTGAAGTTCCTGTGCGACTGTACCTGATTCAAGCTCGTCATTTTCCACCTGCATAACCGCATTGTGGAAATCAGGATCAAATTCCTGTCCGACACACTCGATCGGTTTAACACCGATACCGTCAAGCTCTGTCATCATCTGCTTGTATATCTTATCCATACCTGTGATAAACGGATCTTCTTTCTGATCCTCCGGTACGGCTGCAAGTCCTCTCTCGAAATTATCGACTACAGGAAGGATCTTCTCGATTATCGTTCTGGCTCCCATATCAAACATCTGTGATTTTTCTTTTTCAGTACGCTTACGGAAGTTCTCGAACTCTGCCATCTGTCTTTTCAGACGGTCGTTTAATTCTTCGATCTGCTCATCCTTTTTGTCTTTTTTCTTTTTCTTGAAGAGTCCTTTCTTTTCGTCCTTGCTTTCATCCTCTGCTGCCTCTTCCTGCTCAGTCTCTGTCTGCTCGGATGTTTCTTTTGTCTCTTCTGTGTTTTCTGCCTCTGAAGTGTTTTCCTCATCAGCTCCTTCGATCTCTATCTCTTCTGCTTTGTTTTCCGCAGTCTCATTGTCGATTGTTTCTTTTTTGATTTTCTCTGGCATATCTGACCACCTTTCTATGTTTCATCATCCGACTTTTTGTAAATGCCATCAAGCTGTGATTTCAAAGTCTTTAGATTGTCCATTACTTTTTCGTAATCCATACGTTTCGGTCCGACAATTCCTATCGTGCCCTTAACGCCCTCACCGAGATCATATGTGGCAGTGACAACACTGCAGTCTTTCATGGTCTGGATCGGAGATTCATTTCCTATATAAACCTGAATACCTGTTCCGTTTTCTGTCTTTTCAGAATCGGAAAGTGATTCAGTAACAAGGCTTGCTAACTCTTCCTTTTCCTCAAACGCTGACAAAAGTGTTGCCGCGCTGTCCGAATCGGAAAGCTCCGGATACTTTAGTATATTGGTAGCTCCGCTGGTGTAGATCTTAAGATCCTCACTCTCTGCGAAAGTCTGTACCAAAGCATCAAGCACATCACTGACTATTCCTGAATGGATACCTGCCTGTTCTTTTAGTCTGGCGATCGTTCCAAGGTTGATCTCGTTCATCGCAAGACCATTGAGTGATGTATTAAGCAGTATGTTGAGCTTTAGGATCGTTTCATTATCCAAAGCCTCATACAGATCTACCATCTTGTTTCTGACCATGTTGTTGTTCATAACAATTACTGCAAGCAAATGCTGGTCATCAACCTGTGATAGCTGGATGAATTTCACTTTGTTGTGATTTACATCCGGTGCAGAAACGAGTGTGGCATAATTGGTATTGGTGGCAAGCATCTTTGCCGCCTGCTTTAATATCTTATCCATCTTCTCGGTCTTTTCAATGACAAATTCTTTCATTTCTGAAATCTCTCTGTCCTTTTGATCGTTCTGCTCTATAAGATGATCGACATATAATCTGTAGCCCTTGTCAGAAGGTATCCTGCCGGCTGAGGTATGCGGCTGTACTATGTAGCCCATCTCCTCGAGATCCGACATCTCATTTCTGATCGTTGCAGAGCTGAGATTTAAGTCTGTGTATTTTGAAATTGTCCTTGAGCCAACCGGCTCTCCTGTTGCGAGATAGTTACGGATGATCGCATCCAGTATAGTTATCTGTCTCTCGCTTAATTCTAATTCATCTTTTTCCATTGGTCACACGCTCCATGTGAAGTATGCTTTTTGTTTGTTAGCACTCTTTAATTTGGAGTGCTAATATTTTTTCTGTACTTAACATACCACCACCTATTAGCAATGTCAACACTTGAGTGCTAATTTTTTTAAAATTATTTTAAAAACCCTTGATTTTACAGGTTTTTCAAGCTTTATAAAATTTCTATTAAACTGATTTTAGCATTTACTACACCATTTTTTCAATTTTTTCATTTCAAACTTGGCATCAAATGATACGAAAAAGCAGTCGATCATAAATGAAAGACTGCTTTATATCATATTTCTTATTGCTTTGTGTGTATATTTAACTGATTGTCTATATCCCGTCCTGCATACATTACTCTAAGTATTGTTATAACCTTTTTATCATTATCGGGAATATAAAGAACAACATAATTATCTACAGGCAATACACGAAGTCCACGGCTCTTCCATGGTTCTTTTTCATATTTTCGATAACGCTCCGGCATCTTATCAAGACTTAATATCTGTTCTTCCAAACGATCGAGCTGTCCGCTTGCGTTTTCCGGTGATTGTAATTCAAAAGCAATATATTCAAAAATTCCTCTCAAATCACTGTCAGCCTGTTCTGATACTTCTATTTCATATATCATAAGCCATAATCTTTGCGAATATCAGAAAATGCTTTCTTCGCATTTTTTGTCCGTCCAGCCTGCATATCCGCATATCCCTTCTCTAATTCTTCATTGAACTCTACTTCTGATAATGTGCTGATGTCAACAGGTCTGGCAGATGGTATTTTTACTTCAAACGGAAGACCCCTCTGTAAGATAATCTGCTTATAAAACATATTGATAGCATTGGAAGCAGGGATACCCAGTGTAGCCAGGATATTTTCTGCTTTTTCTTTGACATCCGGTTCAATCCTTGCATATAAATTTGCTGATTTTGTAGCCATATAACCCCTCTCCTTTCGTGAGTAAGTATTTTTATCTGTCTTTATTATATGCAAATGTCCGCACAATAGCAATACTAATTCTATCTA
>CAVABC010000057.1:0-21272 GCA_963586665.1 Acutalibacteraceae bacterium | reverse complement strand
ATGTGTTAAGCACGCCGCCAGCGTTCATCCTGAGCCAGGATCAAACTCTCATGTTAAAAGTTGATCTTTGTCAAGTTAAACTTGGCTGTTTCGTTCATTCAGATAAATCTGAATTTACTGTTTTAAAGGTCTTCAATTTTCATTGAAGCGTTCTGATTGATTCTCAAAATCTTTCAAGGTTTCTCACTGTTCAGTTATCAATGTTCTCTGTTTTGTCGCTGTAGTCAGCTCGACTAGTTTATCATAATCAGTTCATCTTGTCAAGAACTTTTTTGATTTATTTTTCAGAGTTCTTAAACTCTTTCGTCTCGCAACAGCTTATTTATTCTATCAAAGCGTTTTGCTTTTGTCAAGAACTTTTTTAAACATTTTTTATTTTCTGTAAGAGATAAAACGGAGAAGGAGGGATTTGAACCCTCGCGCCAGTTTCCCGACCTATACCCTTAGCAGGGGCACCTCTTCGGCCACTTGAGTACTTCTCCAAAGTCTTACATTAAATATTCAAATGTTTTACGCACTTTCGCGACGCATAGATTATTTTATTCAATTTCACTCTATTTGTCAATAGTAAATTTATATTTTTTTAAATTCTTTTATGGAAGTCTCGTAAAGATTGTTTCCTTCACTGTCTATAACGACTATTACAGGGAAATTTTGCACATATAATTTTCTTATTGCCTCTGCTCCAAGATCATCATAACAGATTACTTCCGATGTCTTTATACACTTTGACAGAAGAGCACCGGCTCCTCCTACGGCTGCAAAGTATACAGCTTTGTTACGTATTACCGCATCTATTACTTCCTGTGATCTTTTTCCTTTGCCTATCATGGCTTTTTCACCGAGATCCAACAGTCTTGGCGCGTATTTGTCCATACGTGTCGCTGTTGTAGGTCCCGCTGAACCGATCGGACGTCCTTCTCTTGCCGGTGATGGTCCCATATAGTAGATTGTTGCATCTTTTATGTCTATAGGCAGGTTTTCATTTCTGTCAAGTGCCTCTATCATTCTTTTGTGCGCGGCATCTCTTGCCACATATATCTCACCTGTTATGTATACATAATCACCGGATTTCAAATTCTTTGTGATATCCTCTGTTATCGGAGTATTAATATGTTTTTCCATTTTTCTCTCCTGTCTGTGCTATAAATATTTTAGTAAATGTTCAGTATATTCACAGTTTAATGCACGTTTTTTACGATATAGTTATATACCTTACGGTTTATTTATCAATTTGGATTTTCTGATTTTGTTTAGCAGACTAATTATTATATTTCTTTAACTATGTGTCTGTTTACATGGCAGCATATATTTACAGCCACCGGAAGTCCTGCAATATGCGTAGGGTATGTGTTGATATTTACGGCAAGGGCGGTAGTGCTTCCACCAAGTCCTCCCGGTCCGATACCAAGTTTATTTATTTTTTCAAGCATTTCTTTCTCAAGATCTGCAACGTATTCTATGTCTGAGTGTTCACCGACTTCTCTGGTCAGTGCTTTTTTTGCCATTACGGCACATTTTTCAAAGGTGCCACCTATTCCTACTCCGACTACCATAGGCGGACAGGCGTTCGGTCCGGCATCTGATACGGCTGTCATTATCGCATTTTTAACTCCCTCTATGCCATCTGCCGGCTTTAACATGAATACACGGCTCATGTTCTCGCTTCCAAATCCCTTCGGGGCAAATGTGATCTTTACTTTATCTCCACTGACGATCGAGTAGTGGATTACTGCAGGTGTGTTGTCCTTTGTATTTTCACGGATTATAGGATCATTTACCACTGATTTTCTGAGATATCCGTCTGTATAGCCCAATCGGACACCTTCGTTTATCGCATCCTCTAAAAGTCCGCCTGTAAAATGCACATCCTGACCTATTTCTACAAAAAATACAGCCATTCCCGTATCCTGACAAATCGGTATCATATCTTCTCCGGCAATCTTAAGATTATCCTGAAGCTGATCTAATATTTTTCTGCCGAGAGGTGACTCCTCTTTTTCTGTTGCATTTTTTAATGCTTTATCCATATCCTCTGAGAGAAAATGGTTTGCCTGTATGCACATTTCCTTTACTGTGTCTGTTATGTTCTGGACATTTAATTCCCTTACCATGTATTTTCCTCGCTTTCCCGGTGTAATGCAGATTATCTACACAAAATTGAATTTCTGGTATGTTTATCCACAAAATGATAAAAACTTATTCATGTTTGTTTATTATTTTATTTATTCACAAAAAGCAGGATCTTAAGACCCTGCTCTTTATTTACTGTAAATGCCTGTTATGATTCTGTCTGTGTTTCATCAGATTCTTCTTTAGATTCTTCAGGCGGCATAAGAGATTTATCCTCAACTACCTTTGCGATGCTTGCAACGCTTACACCTTCTTTAAGGTTGATGAGTTTGACTCCTGTTGTAACTCGGCCAAGCAGGGTAGTATCACTTACCTGAATTCTTATGATGATGCCCTCTGTTGTGATGAGCATTACTTCATCGTCCTTGCTGACTGATTTAACACCGACCAGATTGCCTGATTTTTCTGTTATCTTGTAGCACTTGACACCTTTTCCACCACGGTTCTGTGTAGAAAATTCGTCAATGAGAGTGCATTTTCCCAATCCGTTTGAAGAAACAAGTAATACAGAGTCCCCCATTGATGCCGTCTGCATTGCGATTACTACATCGTTTGGAGCAAGATTCATTCCGATAACACCCATAGTGGTACGTCCTGTAGAACGTACGTCAGTCTCTTTGAACCTGATGCACTGTCCAAATTTGGTGAAAAGGAATATATCCTCTGAGTTGTCTGTTACTTTTACCTCAATAAGTCTGTCATCCTCGCGCAGATTTATTGCTGCAAGTCCGTTTTTACGGATATTTTCATAATCCTGGATAGGAGTTTTCTTGACTATTCCGTTTCTTGTAGCCATGAACAGGTATTTATTGTCCTCGTATTCCCTGATCGGGATCATGGCTGTTATTTTTTCATCCGGCTGGAGCGGTATGAGATTGATGATGGCAGTTCCTCTTGAAGTACGGCTTGCCTCCGGTATCTCATATGCCTTTATGCGGTATACCCGTCCTGTATTTGTAAAGAACATGAGGTAGTGGTGTGAGGTGGTCATGAGCATCTCGACAATGTAATCATCCTCGATAGTCTCCATTCCCTTTATTCCTTTGCCGCCACGGTGCTGAGCCTTGAAATTGTCAGTGCTCATGCGCTTTATGTATCCAACCTTTGTCATGGTGATGACTGTATTTGTCTCCGGAATGAGATCCTCCATGGACATATCATACTCGTCATAACCGATCTCGGTCTTTCTGTCATCGCCATATTTGTCAGCGATCGCAATGATCTCTTCCCTGATAACTCCGAGAAGCTTTTTCTCATCTGCAAGGATGGCGCGAAGTTCTCCGATAAGTGCCATGAGTTCTTTGTACTCAGCCTCTAATTTTTCACGCTCCAAACCTGTCAGGGCACGAAGTCTCATATCCACGATAGCCTGAGCCTGCTCATCGGAAAGTGCAAATCTCTCCATCAGTCGTGTTTTTGCCTCGGCTGTGGTCTGGCTGGAACGTATGATGCTTATTACTTCGTCAATATTGTCCTGTGCTATTATCAATCCCTGTACGATATGTGCTCTCGCCTCGGCTTTGTCGAGGTCGTACTGTGTACGTCTTGTGACTACATCCTTCTGGTGGATGAGGTAGTAGTTGAGCAGATCGTATAGATTTAAAACCTTTGGCTCTCCGTTTACGAGTGCAAGGTTTATTACTCCAAATGTATCCTGAAGCTGTGTATGTTTGTATAAAAGATTGAGTACTACGCTTGGATTTACGTCGCGTCGCAGCTCTACAACGATTCTCATTCCCTCACGGCTTGTCTCATCGCGAAGGTCTGTGATACCGTCAATCCTTTTATCCTTGTGAAGCTCCGCGATTTTCTCGATAAGGCGGGCTTTGTTTACGTTGTAAGGCAGCTCAGTTACAACAATACGGTTCTTGCCGTTGTCCATCGGCTCGATATTTGTAACCGCGCGCACTCTGATCTTTCCACGGCCTGTTCTGTAAGCCTCTTTGATACCGCTTGTTCCAAGAATGATACCACCTGTCGGGAAATCAGGTCCCTTTACCACATCGATAAGCTCATCGATGGTCGTCTCTTTTCCCTCGATATCGTTGTCGATAAGGCGTACTACGGCATTTACCACTTCACGTAAGTTGTGAGGCGGGATATTTGTAGCCATACCTACGGCAATACCTGTAGTTCCGTTTACCAGAAGGTTAGGATATCTTGATGGGAGAACAGTAGGCTCTTTCTCTGTCTCATCAAAGTTTGGCTCGAAGTCTACGGTGTTTTTATTTATATCCTTGATAAGCTCGAGTGAGATCTTTGACAGTCTCGCCTCTGTGTATCGCATGGCAGCGGCTCCGTCACCATCGACAGAACCAAAGTTTCCATGGCCGTCCACGAGTGTATATCTCATAGACCAGTCCTGTGCCATATTTACGAGTGCTCCGTAGATAGAGCTGTCTCCGTGAGGATGGTATTTACCCATTGTATCACCGACAATACGCGCACATTTTCTGTGTGGCTTGTCCGGTGTGTTTCCAAGCTCGACCATAGAGTAGAGCACTCTTCGCTGAACCGGCTTAAGACCATCCCTGACATCAGGAAGGGCACGGCTGGCGATAACACTCATAGCGTAATCTATGTAGGAGCTCTCCATTGTTTTTTTCAAATCGACCTGCTGAATCTGGTCAAATATTTTGTCATCCACTTAAAATTTACTCCTCCCTGCTAGATGTCAAGGTTTGTAACATACTTGGCATTAGCTTCAATAAACTCTTTTCTTGGCTCTACTTTATCACCCATCAGGGTTGTAAATGTCACATCAAGCTCAGAAGAATTCTCTCCGTCTATCATGACCTGTTTTAAAATTCTGTGCTCAGGGTCCATTGTTGTCTCCCAGAGCTGATCGGCATCCATCTCACCAAGTCCTTTGTATCGCTGGATCTTGTTGTTATTGTCACGTCCGATCTCGTTAAGTATCTGTTTTAACTCGTCATCATCATAGGCATACCATACACCTTTGTTTTTCTCCACCTTGTAAAGTGGTGGTGTAGCAAGGTAAACATGACCTTCCTTGATCAGATCCGGCATGAATCTGTAAAGGAATGTGAGCATGAGAGTAGCGATATGAGCACCGTCAACATCGGCATCAGTCATGATGATGATCTTGTCATAACGCAGCTTTGTGATATCGAAATCCTCATGTATTCCTGTACCGAAAGCCGTGATCATGGCTCTTATCTCTGCGTTGTCATATATACGGTCAAGTCTGGCTTTTTCTACGTTTAAGATTTTTCCACGGAGTGGAAGGATAGCCTGTGTTGCACGGCTTCTGGCTGTCTTTGCTGAACCACCGGCTGAATCTCCCTCGACTATGAAGATCTCACAGTTTTTAGGATCTTTATCGGAGCAGTCTGCAAGCTTGCCCGGAAGCGTTCCTCCATCAAGAGAAGTCTTTCTTCTCGTAAGATCCCTTGCCTTTCTGGCAGCCTCTCTTGCTCTCTGCGCCAGCAGAGATTTTTCACAGATATTTTTTGCCACTTCAGGATTCTGCTCGAGGAAATATGTCAGTTTTTCAGATACAACAGAGTCAACGGCTCCACGCGCCTCGCTGTTTCCAAGTTTCTGCTTTGTCTGGCCCTCAAACTGAGGCTCCTCGATCTTTATGCTGATGATAGCTGTAAGTCCCTCTCGGATATCATCACCTGTAAGTGCAGGATCTGAGTCTTTTAATATCTTTTTCTCACGCGCGTATGCGTTAAACGTTTTTGTAAGTGCATTTCTGAAACCTGCGAGGTGAGTACCTCCCTCAGGTGTTATTACGTTGTTTACGAAACTGAAGGTCGAGTCATTGAACGAATCATTGTGCTGCAGAGCTACCTCGACATACACACCATTCTGTGTACCCTCGCAGTAGATGACATCATCATAAAGTGCCTCTTTTCCGCGGTTTAAGTACTCTACAAATTCCTTAATTCCGCCCTCATAGTGGAACTGGTGGTTGTGATGGCTGCCCTCACGCACATCCTTTAAGGCGATCTTAAGTCCTTTTGTCAGGAAAGCTGTCTCACGGAGACGCTGCTTTAAGGTATCGTAATCGTATACAGTATCCTCGAAAATCTCAGGATCAGGCAGGAAATGTACCTTTGTGCCGTGAAGCTGTGGATCACACTGTCCGACAACTTTTACGGAGTCATCTGTTTTTCCGCGCTTATAGCTCTGTCTGTAGATATTTCCGTCTTTGTATACCTCAACTGTAAGCCATGTGGAAAGAGCATTAACTACGGATGCACCTACTCCGTGCAGACCTCCGGATACCTTGTATCCTCCGCCACCGAATTTACCGCCGGCATGAAGCACTGTGAAAACTACCTCAAGTGCTGATTTTCCAGCCTTGTGATTGGTTCCGACAGGTATTCCTCGTCCGTCATCCTGTACTGTGATGGAATTGTCCTCTTCGATCGTGATCTCAATATTCTTGCAGTAGCCTGCAAGCGCCTCATCCACGGCATTGTCCACGATCTCGTATACCAGATGGTGCAGTCCTCTTGAGGATGTACTTCCGATGTACATTCCCGGTCTTTTTCTGACTGCCTCTAATCCTTCAAGTATCTGAATCTGGTCAGCTCCATATTCCTGATTGTTCTGCTGTATTTCTTTACTCATCAATAACCTCCACCTGACCTTTCACAACATGAAAGACCTTGTCCACCTGAAATCGGTTTTTTACAAATTCGTCTAATCCCGTACATGTGATTATCGTCTGGATATCCGTTATGCTGTTTAACAGATAATTCTGTCTGTTGCTGTCAAGCTCAGACAACACATCATCCAGCAAAAGTACGGGTGTATTATTTATATTCTGCTTTACCAGATCTATCTCCGAAAGCTTGAGTGAGAGAGCAGAAGTCCTCTGCTGTCCCTGGGAACCGTATTTTCTGATATCGATCCCGTCTATGGAAAAAAGCATATCGTCCCTGTGAGGTCCGACAGTGGTCTGACAAAGCTTTAAGTCTTTATTTCTGGCACGGAGAAGTTCATCCTCAAAGAAAATATCATCGATATTCGGCTCATACTGAAGGATAAGCTTTTCTCTGCCACCGGATATACTGCTGTGTATATCACCGATTATATCGTTTAACTTCTCAACAAACTCGCGCCTCTTTTTTATCACGAGCTTTCCGTACTCCAAAAGCTGCATATCCCAGACCTGCAAAGTATCTAACAGCTCCGGTCTGTAGACAATATCCTTTAGCAGCTTGTTTCGCTGCACAAGAGTCTTATTGTATTTGCCGAGATTGGACAGATATATTTTGTCGAGCTGGCACAGCTCAAAATCTATAAACCTGCGTCTCTCAGCCGGACCGTTTTTTATGATATTAAGATCCTCCGGTGAAAAAAAGACAATATTCAGTATACCAAACAGCTCACTGGCTTTCCTGATCGGCATTTTATTTATCGCCACACCCTTTGAGCCGTGCTGCCTTAAGTGCATGTCTATCTGGTATTCTTTTTCGTTTTTGGAAACGATAGTCCTGATATGAGCCTCTTCCCCGCCAAACCTGATCATTTCACGGTCTTTGCTGCCTTTGTGAGATTTGGTCGTACCGCTAAGGTATGCTGCTTCAAGTATATTGGTCTTGCCCTGCGCATTGTCACCGTACAGAATATTGGTTCCGCAATCAAAGTTAATATCCAGTTTTTCGTAATTTCTGAAATTACTCAGTTGGATCGACTTTATAATCATTTTACAACCTTAACCATTTCCCCGTTGTATGAAAAAACATCTCCGTCATGGAGTTTTTTGCCTCTCTGAAGCTCAGTCTCGCCATTTACTGTGACAAGACCGTCTAAAATTACCATTTTGGCATCAACGCCAGAGCTCACCAGGTTGGCTTTTTTAAGAGCCTGTCCCAATTTGATGAACTCGTCCTGTTCTCTTATAGATATCTCTATCATAAAATCTCCTAGTTTGTTGCTGTATTAAAGTTTACCGGAAGGATAAGGTAAATAAATTTGCCCTCATCATCCTTTATGAAACATGGTGCTTTTGGATTGACCATGTATAAATTAACCTCTTCCTCGTCAATGACACGAAGTGCATCTATGAAGAACTTAGGGTTAAATCCGATCATAATGTCTTTTCCGTCTTTTTCAATATCGATGTCCTCATTCATGGAACCGATGAATGAATTGATGCGAAGCTCCATATTGCCGTCAGTGATATTCATGATGATCGGCTTTTTGTCTCCCTCTTTTACGAGAAGGGTAGCACGGTCGATACAGTCAAGAAGCTCTCTCTTGTTGATACGGACTTTTGTGTCGTAGTCAGATGAAAGCATCTGGTCGATCTTGAAATACTCACCTTCGATGAGTCGCGATACGACAGTAGTATCTTCGAACTCGAATACGATATGGTTGCCTGTGATATAGATTGTAACATTCTCGTCAACAGAGCCCGGTATGATCTTGTTGATCTCCTGTAAAGTCTTTCCAGGTACAACAACCTTTTTGCTCTCATAGTGATTTTTCATCTCTATGTATCGGATAGAGATACGGTGTCCGTCAAGGGAAACTACTTTAAGATGGTTTTCTTCTATCTCGAAAAGCTCACCTGTCATGAGTTTGTTGTTGTCATTGTCAGCGATAGAGAAAAGTGTCTGTCTGATGACTTCTTTTAAGGTGAACTGTGAAAGGACGATTGATTCATTTCTCTCAACATATGGGATATATGAAAAATCATCACCTGATTTACCGACGATATTGAATTTGGCTTTTTCACATGATATGACTGTCTTGAAGGAGCTGTCATCTGTCTCGATGGTAACGTCATTGTCAGGAAGTTTTCTAACAATCTCGGAAAAGATCTTAGCATCCAATGCAATGACACCTCTTTTCTCTATAGTTCCTTCGATCTTTGTCTCAATACCCAGCTCCATATCGTTTGCGATGAGTTTGATCTCGTTGGCAGATGCATCGATAAGGATACATTCAAGTATAACCATTGTAGTTCTCGTAGGAACTGCTTTAGATACGATATTAACACCTTTAAGTAAATTTGCTTTTGAACAAATAAGTTTCATTTAGAAAAACTCCTTCCTGCGCGTGTATATAGATAAATAAAAAGATATCCGTAATCTTCTTCTTAGGGGGTGTTTAAAAGTTTAAAACCCGTACAAACCCTTTAAGGACAAGCCTTAAGCGATTTGATAACTTTCTGAAATTGATGTTGAAGGGAAAATGATAAAAAATGATAACTTTTTATTCACTTTCCATCAACTGTTTATAAACGTCTGTATGTGGAAATAAAGCAGGGGTTATCCCCAAAACATTCACAAGCAAACGAAAACATATATAAATAGGTAGAAACTAATTCGGGTTGATCTTTTTCTTGATAGTTTCTATGAGTGTCCGTGTAGAATCATTTTCCTCGTAATCCTTAGTGACCTTTTTGATACCGTGGATGATGGTAGAGTGGTCACGGCCACCGAGGAGCTGGCCTATAACATCGAGAGAATCAGATGTCATATTCTTGCAAAGATACATGGCAATCTGTCTCGGGCGGGCAATCTCGCTGCTTCTGGTCTTGGATATCATCTGGTCTACAGAGATGTGGAAATGCTCTGAGACAACCTCGATGATAAGCTGTGCCGTGATCTCGCGCGGCTTGTCCGGTGTGATGATATTGGACAGCTCTCTCTCAGCGATATCCATGGTGATGTGGGTGTGCTCAAGATTGTGGAAAGCTAAAAGCTTGTTTAAAGCACCTTCAAGCTCACGGATATTGGAGCTGATGTTTGAAGCTATGTAGTTTAATATATCATCTTCTATGTCAAAGTTGTCTGTCTCTGCCTTTTTGCGAAGGATAGCCATTCTGGTCTCATAATCAGGCGTGCCGATATCAGCCATAAGTCCCCACTCGAATCGCGAGCGGATGCGCTCTTCGAGAGTCTCCATCTCTTTTGGCGGCTTATCGGATGTAAGGATGATCTGCTTGCCTTGAGTCTGGAGAGTGTTGAAGGTGTGGAAAAACTCTTCCTGAGTACTTTCCTTGCCGATGATGAACTGGATATCATCGATCATGAGTACATCAACAGTCCTGTATTTGTCACGGAACTTGGTCATGGCTGAAGAATTACCGTTACGGATCGATTCGATTACCTCGTTGGTAAACTCCTCAGATGTGACGTAGAGCACCTTGGTATTTGGTTTTTGTTCTATGATGAAATGTCCGATGGAATGCATGAGGTGGGTCTTGCCAAGTCCCGGACCTCCGTATATATAGAGGGGGTTGTAAGCCTCGCCCGGTGATTCAGCAACTGCCAGTGAAGCAGAGTGCGCGAACCTGTTGTTGTTACCAACGACAAAAGTATCGAACGTGTAGTTCGGGTTAAGGTTCGAGTGATCGCCCTTAACAGGAGCTGCAGGCTCGACCGGTGCGCTCTTGCTGTCCTTAAAGTTCATGGTCTGAGCCTGATCCGGGAGGATGAACTTGATGTCATACTCAATACCGGTCACCTCTATGACTGCAACCTTAAGTGGTAGGTAATATTTTTTATTGATATAGCTTAGCCCCATCTGCTCTGATGGAACGAGAATATAGAGCGTATTTCCGTCTATAGCGAACACCTCGAGTGGTTTTATCCACGTATTAAAAGACACGTCCGTAAGACCATGCTCTTCTTTTACCATCTGTAGTATTTCATTCCACTTTTCAATTACTTTATCCATTGAAGTTCTCCATTATTTCACATATAAAGCATATATATCGGGAGAGTTGTCCACAATCCCATATATCATATATACTACACTATTTTTGGGGATTAAGCAATGTAAAATGATTTACAAAAATATGTTATTCACGGTTATTCACGTTTTATTTACTAAGTTACCCACATGTTATTCACATATTGTGGATAACTTTTTGATATCTTGATAACTTTCCACAATATGTGGGTTCAAATGTGGCTTCTTGATCAAAATATGGATAGTTATCAAGAATCATTATAATAGAAGAAACTCGTTTTTCAACAATACGGTGGTGGAAAATTATTTTGTGGAGTAAATATGTAGAAAATATTAGAAAATGCAGAAAAACCTTGACACAGTGGGAATTTTTGTTATAATTATACCGATGTTTTTTAACGTAAAGGAGGTGGATATATATGAAGATGACATTCCAACCTAAAAAGAGACAGAGATCCAAAGTTCACGGATTCAGACAGAGAATGAAAACTGCTGGCGGAAGAAAAGTATTAGCAGCCAGAAGATTAAAAGGAAGAAAAAAATTATCAGCATAGGCCACATTTTTTGTGGTCTTTTCTTCTTTTTTGATTGTTTTTAAGAAGGACAGCTTCAAATGAAATTTTCAGATTCGTTGAAAAAAAACAGAGATTTTCAGAATGTGTATAACAATGGGGTATCGTTTGCAAATAAATATCTCGTGATGTACGTTCTCGAAAACGGAACACAAAATAATCGAATAGGTATATCAGTAAGTAAAAAAGTTGGAAATAGTGTTATTAGACATCACATAACTCGTCTCGTGAGGGAGAGTTACAGGCTACACGAGGACATGTTCAATAGTGGTTTGGATATTGTAGTCATCGCAAGAGTAGGCGCGCGACATGTCGGTTACAGGGAGATAGAGAGCGCGGTCTTACATCTTGGAGGTCTTCATAAGATTTTAAGTAACTAGATTTATATTTTGACTAAGAAGATGGAATCGTTTTGAAAAAAATCTTGATATTAATTATAAAATTTTATAGGAAATATATATCTCCAATGAAATCTACAAAATGTCCGTATTGCCCGACCTGTTCCGAGTATGGATTACTGGCGGTGGAAAAATATGGCGCAGTAAAGGGCGGGCTTTTAGCGACATGGAGGATATTGAGATGCAATCCTTTTTCAAAGGGTGGTTATGATCCGGTTCCATAATGGAGGTTTTTATGTCGGGCATTGTATTAACCGCATATTCCGGCTCAATTCTCGGACCTATAGCGAAGTTCTTAGGATGGATTATGAACGGGATATACAATGGTATATCACAGCTTACAGGTGGACGAGTTGAGAGCGTTGTATTAAGTATCGTTATCATTACGGTCGTTATTTACATGTGTCTGCTGCCACTTACCATCAAACAGCAGAAGTTTTCTAAGTTATCTCAGAAAATGCAGCCTGAGATGCAGGCTATCCAGGCTAAATATAAAGACAAAAAGGATCAGGCTTCCATGGCTGCCATGCAGCAGGAGACTCAGCTTCTTTATGAGAAGTACGGTGTTTCGCCTATGGGAAGCTGTGTGCAGATGCTTATACAGATGCCTATCCTATTTGCACTTTACCGTGTGTTCTACAATATCCCTGCTTATCTTGGAGGAGTAAAAGACTCTTTCTCAGGTCTTGTTGACCAGATCCAGCAGACAAGCGGATATCAGGATACACTTGTGTCACTTATGGAAAAATTCAGCTTTACGACATCAAGTGGTCTTACAGCTTCAAACGCAGCAGACAAGCTCGCTAATGCAAGTGGTGATACATTAAGTAATTATATCGTTGATATTCTCTATAAGCTTCCTTCAAAGGGATGGGATTATCTTGGAACAAATGACTTTTTCCCTAACCTGACAGACGCGATAGACAGCACACACAGTGCATTACAGCATTTTAACTACTTCCTGGGACTTAATATCTCAGATACGCCACTGGCTATCATCAAGAGTTATTTTGCTGACAAACCTTCAAACTGGGTTCTTTTCATACTGTTAGCAGTGTTCATACCTGTATTGTCGTACCTGACTCAGATGATTAATATTAAGCTCATGCCTCAGGCGACAAGCGGTAATGATCAGATGGCAAGCCAGATGAAGACTATGAATCTTCTTATGCCGCTTATATCATTTGTTATCTGTTTTACAGTACCTGTAGGTCTTGGTATTTACTGGATCTGTAGTGCGTTAGTAAGAGGAATACAGCAGTTCTTCGTAAACAGACACATTGAGAACCTTGATCTCGATGAGGTTATGAAGCAGAATCAGGAAAAGGCAAAGAAAAAAAGAGAAAAGATGGGCATTTCTGAGAATTATATCAGGGATGCAGCAAGCATTAAGACTAAATCTATAGACAGCAAGGCAAAAATCTCAGCTTCAGCAGAGACAGAAGAGAAGCTTGAGAAAGCCGCAAATCTTAAGGCTAATGCAAAGGCAGGAAGCCTTGCATCTAAAGCAAATATGGTTAAAGAGTTTAATGAACGCAATTCTCGTAAATAGGGGGATATAAGAGTGGAATATATTGAAGTATCTGCAAAAACAGTTGACGATGCTTTAACAGAGGCATCTATTAAACTTGGAACTACAAGTGAGAATCTTGAATATGAAGTAATTGATAAGGGCAGCGCTGGTTTCCTTGGGTTAGTAGGGAGCAGAGATGCAACTATTAGAGTAAAAAAAGCTACTAAGAGCGTTGAGGATGAGATACGCGAATTCCTCGAGAATGTATTTAAGGCTATGAACCTTGAGGTTGAGATTATTATCAAGGCAGATGAGGATAACAGAAATGTTGATGTAGAGCTTAAGGGCAGTGAGATGGGAGTCCTCATCGGTAAGAGAGGTCAGACACTTGATTCACTCCAGTACCTTACAAACCTTGCTATCAACAAGCAGTCTGAGAACTACTACAAGGTTAAGATCGATACAGAGGATTACAGAAAGAGAAGAAGAGAGACTCTTGAAAATCTTGCAAAGAATATCGCATACAAGGTTAAGCGTACAAAACGCCCTGTTTCTCTTGAGCCAATGAATCCTTTTGAGAGAAGAGTCATCCATTCTGCATTACAGAATGATAGATTTGTTACTACACACAGCGAGGGTGATGAGCCTTACAGACATGTAGTTGTAACTTTAAAAAAGTAGAATAGTTATAATGATGTATAAAAGGGTATCTATTGCAGATACCCTTTTTTGCAAGTGAGATACATCGATTGTAAATGGAGGGACACAGCATGAAAAATGATACGATTGCAGCAATAGCAACAGCAATGTCGCCTTCAGGCATCGGAATCATCAGGATAAGCGGTGATGATGCACTAGAAGTAATAGACAGGATTTACAGAGGTAAAAATAAGGATAAGAAAATAAGCAGATGCCAGACACATACTATCCACTACGGATATATATATGATGGCGATGAGAAAATAGATGAAGTTATGGTGCTTCTCATGAAAGCACCGAACACCTACACAAGAGAGGATACGATAGAGATCGACTGTCACGGTGGAGTTTACGTCATGAAGCGTGTACTTGAGACAGTCATCAAAAACGGTGCGCGTCCGGCAGAGCCGGGAGAGTTTACCAAAAGGGCATTTTTAAATGGCAGGATAGATCTGTCGCAGGCGGAGTCGGTAATTGATGTTATCAATTCAAAAAATGAGTTTGCATTAAAAAGTTCACTGAGTCAGCTTAGTGGTACGGTATTAAACAGCATTAAGGAGATCAGGGAAGAGCTTTTACATGAGATAGCGTTCATAGAGTCGGCACTTGACGACCCTGAACACATTTCTCTGGAAGGTTATCCACAAAAACTATATGTAATAGTGGATAACAAGTGCAGCCAGATCAACTCACTGTTAAAATCTTCCGACAATGGAAGGATTTTAAAGGAGGGTATCAATACTGTAATACTCGGAAAGCCGAATGCCGGAAAGTCATCTCTTTTAAATGTGCTTGTCGGAACTGACAGGGCGATAGTTACGGATATAGCCGGAACTACGAGGGATGTGCTTGAGGAACAGATCAATCTGAACGGCATTACGTTAAATCTTGTGGACACTGCAGGTATAAGAAACACAGAGGATGTGGTCGAAAAGATCGGTGTGAAAAAGGCAATGGAGCATGCTGGTGAGGCTGATCTGGTCATTTATGTGATAGATGCATCCGTGCCTCTTGATGACAGTGATTTTGAGATCATGGATTTTATAAAAAATAAGCATGCGATCATTCTGCTCAATAAATCTGATCTGTCTACAGTGATTGATGAGGCAGAGGTCAGAAAATATGTGGATAAGAAAATACTCTCGATTTCAGCCAGAGAAAATCATGGTATAAGAGAGCTTGAAAATACCATAAAGGATATGTTTTTCAATGGACAGGTTTCATTCAATGATGAGATATACATCACCAATATTAGGCACAAAAACCTATTGGCAGATGCAGCAAATAGTCTTAAACTTGTAATGAACAGTATAAATGATAATATGCCGGAGGATTTTTACTCGATAGATCTGATGAGTGCTTATGAGTCACTCGGACTCATAATAGGTGAGTCTGTCGAGGATGATCTGATGGATGAGATATTCAGTAAATTTTGTATGGGAAAGTAGGCAGTTATGTGCAGTAAATTTGTTGAAGAAAATTATGATGTAGTTGTAGTCGGTGCAGGTCATGCCGGATGTGAGGCGGCACTGGCCTGTGCGAGACTCGGACTTGAGACTATCGTGTTTACAGTCAGTGTGGACAGCATAGCTTTGATGCCGTGCAACCCGAATATAGGTGGAAGCTCGAAGGGACATCTGGTAAGAGAGATTGATGCCCTCGGTGGTGAGATGGGTAAGAACATAGATAAGACATTTATCCAGTCAAAAATGCTTAATAAATCAAAAGGACCGGCTGTTCATTCTCTCCGCGCGCAGGCAGATAAAGCGGCATACAGTATGGAAATGCGTAAAACCCTCCAGAATACTGACCATCTTACGATAAGACAGGGGGAGGTTTCGGAGATAGTCACCGATGATGATAACAACATCACAGGATGCAGGACAACATCGGGAGCGTTTTATCATTGTAAGGCGGTCGTGCTCTGCACAGGTACATATCTAAGAGCAAGATGTCTGACAGGTGAGATGATCACACATACAGGACCGAACGGACTGCTCGCAGCAAATCATCTGACACAGTCACTTTTGGATCATGGAATAGAGATGCGCAGATTTAAGACGGGAACTCCGGCGCGTGTTGATAAGAGAAGTCTTGATTTTTCAAAGATGGAGGAGCAGTTTGGTGATGAGAGGGTAGTGCCGTTTTCATTTACCACCGATCCGGAGAGTGTGCAGATAGATCAGGTATCCTGCTGGCTTACCTATACAAATAATAAGACACATGAGATCATCAGAAACAATCTCGACCGTTCACCGATATACGCAGGAATAATAGAGGGAACAGGTCCGAGATACTGCCCGTCGATCGAGGATAAGGTAGTCAAGTTTGCAGACAAGGAAAGACATCAGATATTTATTGAGCCGGAAGGACTTAACACGAACGAGATGTATGTCGGAGGTATGTCATCGTCCATGCCGGAGGATGTGCAGTACGAGATGTACCGAACACTGCCGGGACTTGAGAATGTAAAGATAGTAAGAGACGCATATGCGATAGAGTATGACTGCATCAATGCAAACCAGCTTTATGCATCACTCGAATTTAAAAAGATTCATGGTCTGTTCAGTGGTGGACAGTTCAATGGATCATCAGGTTATGAGGAGGCTGCATGTCAGGGACTTGTTGCCGGAATAAATGCGGCAATGAAAATACTCGGTAAAAAGCCTCTTATTATAGACAGATCAGAAGGATATATCGGAGTACTTATCGATGATCTGGTAACAAAACAGAGCAGAGAACCTTACCGCATGATGACATCAAGAGCGGAATATCGTCTCCTTTTACGTCAGGATAATGCAGATCTGCGTCTGACAGAGAAGGGATATGAGGTAGGACTCATCCCACAGGAGAGATATGACTATGTATGTAAAAAGAAAGAACTCATAGATCAGGAAATTGAGCGAGTATCACATATCAATATAGGAGCAAGAGCTGATGTTCAGGAGCTGCTGGAGAAATACAACAGCATACCTCTTAGCAATGGTATCACACTGGCAGAGCTTATAAGGAGACCGGAGCTTGATTATGATAAACTTGCACCGATCGATCCTGACAGACCACAGCTTTCGGATGACACCAGAGAGCAGATCAATATACTTATCAAATATGAGGGATACATCACAAGACAGGTAAAGCAGGTGGCACATTTCAAAAAGCTTGAGAAAAAACTGTTGCCTACCGATTTTGATTACAACACAATATCGGGCTTAAGGATAGAGGCACAGCAGAAGCTCAATGAGCTGCAGCCACTCAATATAGGTCAGGCATCGCGAATTTCGGGAGTATCACCGGCAGATATATCGGTATTACTCGTGTATCTGGAACAGTTAAAATTCTCAAATCCTGATTTATTTTCTAGACTAAACCCTGATAATTCAACGGATGGAGAATAGATATATGAAATATGATTTTACACATTTTAAAGAAGAGCTGAAAAAAATAGAAATAACTCTTACAGACGAACAGCTTGAGGCTTTTGAGAAGTATTACGACATGCTGATCGAGAAAAATAAGGTCATGAACCTGACTGCGATAACAGAATTTGATGAAGTTGTCGAGAAACACTTCTTGGATAGTTTGTTTTTGAACCACTCGGTAGATTTAAGCGCGGAAATTAGTGTCATTGATGTGGGTACAGGGGCCGGATTTCCGGGAATTCCGTTAAAAATTGCCTTTCCAAACCTTGAGATCACGTTGCTCGACTCACTCAACAAGAGAGTTGGATTTTTAAATGAGGTGATAGAGGCACTCGACCTTAAAGGCATAAAAGCAGTGCATGGAAGGGCAGAGGATTTTGCAAGAGATAGGGAGTACAGAGCCGCATATGATATGTGCGTATCGAGAGCGGTTGCAAACTTATCCACACTGTCTGAGTATTGTCTGCCATTTGTCAAGATGGGAGGCTGCTTCGTATCATACAAATCAGGAGAGTGTGAGGCAGAGGTGGCTGATGCAAAATCTGCGATTTATCTTTTGGGAGGAAAGCTCAAGAAGATAGATCAGTTCAGCTATTCGGATAACAGCCGTTCATTTGTGATAATAGATAAGGTGATGAATACGAGTAATAAGTATCCGAGGAAGGCAGGACTTCCGTCGAAGAAGCCGTTGTAAATATCAGGTATTAATTACAGTTGAAGTGAATGTAGGAATAGCTGCATGATAATAAGAAAAGGATAATTCATTTGATAGAAATCATTTGAATTATCCTTTTTTGATGTAAATATACAGTCTGTTAAACAATAATTGAACTTTATTTACAACTTAATATACATTCAAAGCCATACCTTATTTTTGTGGGTAAGGATTTACTTTGTAAGAAGCTTGTTTATGATAGAAGCTGTTTTCTCAGGAATTTCAAGCTGAGGATATAGCTTCGCATTTGCAACATGGATTACATCAAAATTGCTGTTTAAAGTGAGGTAATTGTTGATAACTTCCAGATTATTTTTGATGTCTGTGGATGCTATCAGGTAAACCGGATTATCAAGCTTCTGTATTGCATGACTGATGTTTATATTGATGAAATTAGACAGTATGCTTGAATACAGATATTTGCCTTTGCTGTGTCCGATATGAGCTGACTCATAGTAGGTATCCTCCACTTTAGCTGATATAAGCTGGCTGCGGGAGATGAATTTCTTTCTGAAAACGAAATCTATCTTAAGCGGAGTCATAAGCTTGTTGTAGATGAATGTACCTATGATCGGCAGGTTGATGATATTCTGTTTGAATTTGGATGTTTTATCAGGCACCTGCTTGAGCTGCTGGAGTGACACCGGGTTTATAAGTATGATCTTGTTGAAAAGAGCTTTGTTTAAGGTACTTGCCATGAGAACCGGTGCTGCGGATAAGTTGGTTGCTGCAACATCAGGTGTATCCTTTATTACATCCTTTACAAATGCTGTGATGATCTGGACATACATATAGTTGGTGTACTGGAGTGATGGCTTATCAGAGCGTCCACAGCCGAGCAGATCTATGATGTAAACTGTATGTGTTTTTGCAAGTTTTTTAGTGATCTTGCTCCATTCCTCACCGGAAGAGCGCGAGTCGGTGTCATGTATCAGAAGCAGTGGCGAACCCTTACCCTGTTTAGTGTAAAAGATATTGCCCTCTTTCCATTTATAATAATGACCATTATCTATCTTGAGTAAATTTTTCCTGCTGGCATTTGAGTCCACAAATCTGTTGTACGCATATATACCGGCTACAGCAGCGGCTGTCAGTGTAAAAAGGCGCTTTGTACTTTTTTTCATAGTGTAAACCTCCTTGTATTTAAAGTTAAAGAAACAATTAAAATTCGTTCATATAATTGACACTTTATAATAGTATTATAGACAAAATTGATAGTTTATACAAATAATTTTTATAAAACCTTTTAAAACTGGGAAAAATGATATATAATTATGTTGTAAAATTATAACTATAAACAAAACATATGTTCTATAAAGATTATGGTAAAAGAATACTTAGAAAAAACAAGAGATGAATTTTACGAGAGTAAATATTCATTGACAGAAAAACTGACAGCAGCGGAAAATCATTACAAAGAAAACATAAAGATAATCCAGATGCTTGAGGATACGAGTGATGAGAATTTTGAGGCATTTACACCGAGAGAAGTAAACTCATACAACCGAAATAAAATACGTGAGCTTAAAGAGGAGCAAAATCTTGTCGAGCCACAGATAAAAGTACTCAGGAAGCAGCTATCCGATGTTGATTGCAAAATAGATGAGATCAACAGTGTTATCAAGGTTTATGACAATGAAAACGTCAATGCAGATGTTGAGATAGCAGATGTCATCAAAAATGATGACAGTGAGCTTTTTAACAGGGTATTATTACAGACAGTAGAAGGCGAGAGACAGCGAATAGCAAGAGATCTGCATGACTCTACAGTACAGAGCCTGACATCACTTTTGCACAAGACGGAGCTGTGTCTTAAGCTTTTGGATGTTGATCCTATCAGATGTAAGCTGGAGCTTTCATCACAGGGCAGGATTTTAAAGGACATCATAAACGAGCTTAGAAATATGATCTACAATTTAAGACCTATGTCATTTGATGATATCGGATTTAATATCACTGTCGAGCGAGCATTGGATAAGATGAAAAACTCAAACAATATCCGTTGTAATTTTAAGACAATAGGTGACGAGGTAGAAGTAGACAGCCTTGTATCGCTGACACTTCTTAGAGTTATACAGGAAGCATGCAGCAATTCAATCAAGCATGGACACGCAACCTGTGTCAATGTAGTAATTAAATATGAGCCGAATAACCTGATCCTTACAATAGAGGATGATGGAGAGGGCTTTGATGTGTCAACCATACCTGAGGTGACACGAGATGACAATTCAGGCTTTGGATTGTCAATGATGAAAGAGCGAATATATCTTCTCTCAGGAAAAATAGATATAAATTCAAAACCTGGTGAGGGATGTACAGTTAAAGTTGCTGTACCTATAAAAAAGGAGGATAAATGAAATGGCTATTAACGTTATGATTACAGATGATCATTCAATGATCAGAGAGGGATTAAAGAACCTGTTGGAGCTTGATGGAGATATCAAAGTTATCGAGGAGGCTGAGAACGGAGAAGAGTGTCTTGAAAAATTAAAAACAGTTACACCGGATGTGCTTCTTCTTGACATCAATATGCCAAAAATGAATGGTCTTGAGGTATTAAAGAAACTCAAAGAGATTAAATCAAAGGTAAAAGTACTCGTGCTTACAGTACATAACGAGACAGAGTACCTTATGAAGGCTGTAGAGATTGGTATTAATGGATATGTATTAAAGGATTCAGAGTCAGCAGAGCTTAAGAAAGCTATCTTTACTATTGCAGACGGTGAGACATACATCCAGCCAAGTCTTATTCCTGCACTAAACTCAAAGATGATTCAGAAGAATGAGGATGAGTTAAAGATCGACTCACTTACAAGAAGAGAGCTTGAGGTATTAAAGGAGATGGCTGTTGGTAAGTTCAACAGAGATATTGCTAAAGAGATGAAGATCAGTGAGAGAACTGTTAAAAATCATATTTCCAGCATCTTCAAGAAACTGGATGTTACTGATCGTACACAGGCTGCTGTGTTTGCTATTCGTAATAATATCATTCAGATTATGTAATTTCTTTCAATTAGGATATACTTGTTTTGTTGATTATTGTAATTCATAGTATTGTGGTATTTGACATTAAGATATTTTAGTTTTATGCAAGTATTACACGAGGATTATATTATAGAGGAATGTTTCACGTGAAAC
>CAVABC010000056.1:0-21434 GCA_963586665.1 Acutalibacteraceae bacterium | reverse complement strand
AGCTGCATGGAGAATGTACATCTAAAAACTTCCCACATGTAAATTATATATAGAGTCGCGCAGTCCATCCCCCCAAGCGGCTCATTCAAAAATAGCAAGTGGGAAGTTAGAAAAATAAAAAGCCACGGAGCTCCATAAAAATGGAACCTCGTGGCTGATTTTGTATTATAGCAACTGGATACCATGCTCCTCGCATTCCTTGATCGCATCCTCAGGCCAGATCGAACTCTGCACCTCTCCGATATGCGCTTTTCTGAGGAAGAACATACAGATACGTGACTGTCCGATTCCACCACCGATAGTGTAAGGAAGCTGCTTGTTTAAGATAGCTTTCTGGAATGGAAGCTCTGCGCGCTCAGGACATCCTGCTTTGTCAAGCTGTTCCTTGAGAGATTTCTCGTCTACACGGATACCCATTGATGAAAGCTCAAGTGCGATATCAAGTACAGGATAGTAAACAATGATATCTGCATTTAAAGCCCAGTCATCATAGTCAGGGGCACGTCCGTCATGTGGCTCACCGTTTGCGAGCTTATCACCGATCTGCATTACGCAGATAGCTCCTTTTGCCTTTGCAAAATAGTACTCGCGCTCCTTTGGAGTGTTGTCCGGGAACATCTCTTCAAGCTCTGAAGTAGTAACGAATGTGATATCCTTTGGAAGGATAAGGTCTATGTAATCATACTGGATAGCCATGTACTGCTCAGTCTTGCGCAGACATTTGTATACAGTCTTAACAGTCTCTTTTAAGAAATCAAGATTTCTGTCCTCTTTGCGAATGATCTTCTCCCAATCCCACTGATCTACGAATATAGAGTGAATATTGTCAGTCTCTTCGTCACGACGGATAGCATTCATATCTGTGTAAATTCCCTCACCGAGTGAAAAACCATACTTCTCTAATGCGTATCTTTTCCATTTAGCGAGAGAATGAACTACCTCTGCCTCCTTGTCACCCTGCTCGAGGATACCGAAGGTAACAGGTCTTTCATAACCGTTTAAGTTGTCGTTTAATCCTGTTGTAGGATCAACGAAAAGTGGAGCGGAAACACGAGTAAGGGAAAGTCTTTGAGCAAGCATGCCCTGAAAGAAATCCTTAACGGTTTTGATGGCAAGCTGAGTATCATGAAGATTCAGTGCTGAAGAATAGTCTTTTGGTATTTTTAAATTACTCATTTTAGATTAAACCTCTTTATATATTTTAGATTTTATAATACAATTTCTGTCAACTAAGTTATTATATCACAATTATTCTAGAAAGATAGACCATAATATGATAAAATTAATTGGTTTATATAAATATGATAAATTCGAGGTGGTCATAATGAGAAAAAGAGATCTTACGTTTGCATCGGCAGTGCTTGAAGCTATAAGCGCGATACTGGCTGTTGCATATATCGGATTGCAGATTTATTATGGTGTGTACTATCATATAGAAGTATTCAAATTCATTGCAAATATATTAGTGCTTGTGCTGGTGTACATCGGCATCACATGGGTGCAGCATTATCCTGAGAAATTAAACCACATACCACCGGAGCTTTGCACCGGCAATATACGCACATATTCACTCAGGATGCTCATGTTTGTAAAATTGGTTTTTACAGCGGGGCTTTTAGTGCCGTGCGTGTGTGACGCAGCGGGGATGGGAATCAGGGATGTATACAGCCTTATCATGATAGGGCTTATACTGGTGGTTTCGGTTTACTATGAATACCGCATCATACAGGAAATACGCTCAATGCGCAAATAAAAGAAATTTACACAAGGGAGACAATAAATGCAGTTAAGTATAGAAGAGGTAAAAAAATTAGACAAAAACAGTTATCAGATCATTGATATAAGAAGTGAGGACGAGGTAAATCACGGCGCTATTCCCGGAGCACTTAATATCGAGGCAGAGGCTATAGAGGCAGACGAGAGAGTGGAGCGAGACAAAAAGCTTATCATCTGCTGCAGCCGTGGTAAAAACAGTGTGGATGTGGCTGAATACCTTACGGAAAAGGGCTTTGATGTCGCAAGCTTAAAGGGCGGATACATAAGCTGGCTTCTGGATGCCATGAAAGAGGATACAGAGGCAGAACGCGATATTCAGGCTGATGTGGAGCAGAGTCTGCGCAAAAAATTCAAAAAATCCATCTGGAGAAAATTCACAAAGGCGATAAATACATATGAGCTTGTAAAACCGGGAGACAAGATCGCAGTATGTATTTCCGGTGGAAAAGACTCAATGCTTATGGCAAAGCTGTTTCAGGAGTTAAAGCACCACAACAAGTTTGATTTTGAGGTAAAATTCCTTGTAATGGACCCGGGATACAATGAGGCAAACCGACATGTCATTGAGGAAAACTGCAAGAACCTTGGCATACCGGCTACGATTTTTGAGTCGGATATATTTGATGCAGTTTACGAGATAGAAAAATCACCGTGTTATCTGTGTGCGCGCATGAGACGAGGTCATCTTTACTCCTTTGCAAGGGAATTAGGCTGCAACAAGATCGCACTCGGACATCACTATGATGATGTTATCGAGACGATCCTCATGGGTATGCTCTACGGAGCACAGGTGCAGACCATGATGCCGAAGCTTCACAGCACCAATTTCGAGGGAATGGAGCTTATCAGACCGCTTTATCTCGTAAGAGAGGATGATATCAAGGCATGGCGCGATTACAACGGACTTCATTTCATACAGTGTGCCTGCAAGTTTACCGACACCTGTACGACCTGCAATAACGAGGAGAACCGTTCAAAGCGTGTTGAGATAAAACAGCTCATTGCAGATCTTAAAAAGGTAAATCCTTTTGTTGAGGCAAATATATTTAAGAGCGTGGAAAATGTAAATTTAAGCACTATCGTGGCATACAAAAAGGATGGCGTAAAGCACAGCTTCCTTGAGGGCTACGATGAGTAAATACACTGTATCACACTTGTATCTGATTAATCATAAATGAGGGGCAAAATACCTTTTGACCCTCATATCATCTGATATAAAGTGTATTTAATAGCTGTTATATAAGTACAGATTAAGGAAGATAGGTCATGGCAAATATTATGGATTATATCGACTGGCGCGGTGATATAGGCTTTGATGCGGTGGGGCTGAATGAAGTTGACAGCCTGATATTTTCACAGCTTATATACATACGGATGAAGCCGTATCTGCCGGAGGAAAAACACTCTAAGCTTACCATAGGACAGCTTGCAAAGCTGTATTTTTCCGATAACAGTGAAAAGCAGATAGAACAGATGCCTAATCTTTTCCGTCATGCGTCAAAGCTCCTTAAGAAAATGGCATCCTCAGAGCGTTTTAAGGACTGCGTGCTTAAATATTATGTCTATGACATAAGCGAGGAGGAAGAGTCGCAGTTTTCCGCGGTAACAATAGAGCTGCCTGATAACACGGTATTTGTATCGTACAGCGGCACGGATCACTCGGTTGTCGGCTGGAAAGAGAACTTTAACTTAAGCTATCTGGATGAGACACCGGGGCAGACCAAGGCAAAAAATTACTTGACTTATGTTGCCGGAAGACATACAGGAGGGCAGGAAGCTGTTGATAAAAAAGCAGATATGTGCAATTTGTGGATAGGTGGTCACTCAAAAGGTGGAAATCTGGCTGTGTTTGCAGCAATGCATGTGGATAAAGACATACAAAAGCACATCAGAAAGGTATTTAACCATGACGGTCCGGGATTTAACCACAAGATGATATCCACTGACGGCTACAAGCGTATCTATGACAGGATAGAGTCATTTTTACCGCAGTCCTCTGTAGTTGGAGTGCTGCTGGAGCACGTGGATGACTATGAGGTGGTAAAAAGCACCAATTCAGGACCGCTACAGCATGATGTATTTTCGTGGGAGATATTTGGTGCGCACATTGTAAAAGCGGATGGACTGGACAGAAACAGCGTAAGGCTTGACCGGACACTGCGCAACTGGATAGGCGGCATGGACGAGGCACAGCGCAGACAGTTTGTGGATGTACTGTTTTCAATCGCATCTGACTCCAACTTTGAAAATCTCGATCAGATGTCCTTTAAGCAGCTTATCGGCATGATAAAAGCAGCGGATGAACTGTCAAAGGATGACTGGAATGTTTTAAAGGATACGGTCAGACAGCTCATACAGGCAGGTGTCGGAGTGGTCAGGGATGAACGATGACAGACAGCAGTGAGCGTGAATTTGAGCGGGAAAATACAAAACATATAGACTTAATAGGAAATAGATATTATAATAACAGGGCAAATTTTGTGTATGGATCATATTTTAAACGTTAAAAAAACAGCACACGACAATATTATAGAGGTAACAGATCTTGATGAGTCACAGCTCTGGCCGTACATACAGACTTCAGAGATTGCGCTACTGCGCTGCAATGAGCCTGATCCCGGAGTATTTGTGGCGGAAAGCCCGAATGTCATAAGACGCGCGGTAGCGGCTGGCTATGAGCCTTTATCATTTCTAGTGGAGGATAAGATGATATGGCGCGATGGCTGGGATGTGGTAAAACAGTTTCCACAGGTGCCTGTGTATACGGCATCAGAGTCGGTGCTTAAAGGCATTACAGGCTTTAAGCTTACAAGAGGGCTGCTTGCACTTTTTAAGCGAAAGCCGCTTTGTGATATGGAAAGCATATGTCAGGGCAAAAGCCGCATAGCGATACTTGAGGATGTGGTCAATCCTACTAATGTCGGAGCGATATTCCGCTCAGCGGCAGCTCTTGGAATGGAGGCTGTGATACTCACAAACGGCTGCAGCGATCCGCTCTACAGGCGCGCAAGCCGTGTAAGCATGGGAAATGTTTTCCTCGTACCATGGACTATCATGGAAAAGGGAAAGTGGCCGGAAGACGGTATGGAGATCCTAAAAAATAATGGATTTAAGACCGCAGCCATGGCACTTTCAGATGAGTCGGTAAGTATCGATGACCAAGGACTTCTGGCAGAGGAAAAACTTGCTGTTATACTAGGCACAGAGGGTGATGGTCTGGCAAAAAGCACTATCGCAGACTGTGATTACACGGTAAAGATACCTATGTCAGCAGGAGTGGACTCACTTAATGTGGCTGCGGCAAGTGCAGTGGCATTCTGGGAGCTGGGTAGAAAACAGGTCGCTGGTCACGCTGTAAGGTGAGAACAGTAACGAAAGCTATGATAAAGATAAATTTAAAATATGACCGTATGATACAATTTAAGTTACAATTTATACGAAGCAGTACTAATTATGGAGAGAATAAATGTTAAATCAGTTTTCAAGAACAGAGCTTTTACTGGGAAAAGAGGCAATGGAGAAGCTTAAAAATGCAAGAGTCGCTATATTCGGAGTAGGCGGAGTAGGCGGATATGTCTGCGAAGCACTCGTAAGAAGCGGTGTCGGTGCATTTGACCTTATAGATGATGACAAGGTCTGCCTTACAAACTTAAACAGACAGATCATTGCCACAAGAAAGACAGTCGGCAAGTACAAGGTCGATGTGATGAAAGAAAGAATTTTAGAGATAAATCCCGATGCGAAGGTAGAGACACACAAGTGCTTCTTCTTACCGGAGAATGCGGATGAATTTCCTTTTGAGGAATATGATTATATAGTCGATGCGGTCGATACCGTAACTGCAAAGATATCACTGGTTATGGTGGCAAAGGAGAAAAATGTTCCTATCATAAGCAGTATGGGAGCAGGAAACAAGCTCGATGCAAGCCAGTTTAAGGTGGCTGATATCTACAAGACAAAGGTATGTCCGCTCGCAAAGGTCATGAGACGAGAGCTTAAAAAGCGCGGAGTAAAAAAATTAAAGGTAGTATACTCTGAGGAACAGCCTACAAGACCTATAGATGATATGGCTATAAGCTGTCGCACGAACTGTATCTGTCCACCGGGCGCAAAGCACAAGTGCACAGAGCGCAGGGATATCCCGGGAAGTCTTGCATTTGTACCATCTGTAGCAGGACTTATCATCGCAGGTGAGGTTGTGCAGGATATCTCATTCGACAGAGTATAATGTATACATATTTTTTATGAATTTAACAGCGAAATTGTAAAGTATACGTATTTACAATATATAAGAAAAAACAGTAGCAACGGAGATAAATAATGAGTGAAGTAACACCAAAGCAGCTTGCAAAGCTGGAAAACTTAAAAATATATTTAAAAGAGCTTGGATCTGTAGCAGTGGCATTTTCAAGCGGAGTGGACTCTACTTTTTTACTTAAAGTAGCGTCAGACACACTCGGAGAGAGGGCGATAGCGGTAACAGCACAGTCCTGCTCATTCCCAAAGAGGGAGCTTGATGAGGCAATAGAATTCTGCAAAAAAGAGGGCATCAGACATTTCGTGTGCGAGTCGGAGGAGCTTAGCATAGACGGCTTTGCACAGAACCCGAAAAACAGATGTTATCTGTGCAAGAGAGAGCTTTTTGAAAAAATAAAGGCGATCGCGGCAGAAAATAATATTTCTTATGTTGCAGAAGGATCGAATTTGGACGATAATGGAGATTACAGACCAGGTCTTGTCGCAGTTGCGGAGCTTGAGGTAAAAAGTCCTCTACGCGCATGTGATATGACAAAGGCTGATATAAGGGCTTTATCAAAATACTTAAATCTTCCTACTTGGCAGAAGCAGTCGTTTGCCTGTCTGTCATCCAGGTTTGTATATGGAGAGACTATCACCGAGGAGAAGCTTGGCATGGTAGATAAAGCAGAGCAGCTCCTTTTGGACATGGGATTTCATCAGGTCAGAGTCCGTATACACGGCATGATGGCGCGTATAGAAATCGAGCCATCTCAGTTTGATATACTCATGCAGGAGGACAACCGCAAAAAAATCACCGATTATTTTAAATCCATCGGATTTACCTATGTGACACTTGACCTTATGGGATACCGTATGGGAAGTATGAATGAGACACTTGAGGTGTAGCTGAGCTTAAATATCTTTAGGCTTATACATATAAAGGTATTTGACAGTTACGAATAAATATAAATTACTAAATTTAGGAAAGGGATAAAGAGAAAATGCCAGTATTTGATTTTAGTGATGCACCGGCAGCAAATGAGCATCCGGAGTGTACATATGAGACATTTCACTCGACAGAGACATCTGCATCAGCAGAGAAGCCTATCGTAGTGATCGACAACAGCCAGAAGGAATGGAGCCATCATTCGCTTGGTATGTTTACCAACCCTATAAAGCGTACATCCTTTGAGTTTGAGGACGAGGACGGAGTGACAAGCGCGGATATCCTGCGTATTGACTCACGTTTTGTAAGCCTTTTCAAATGGCTTGGGGAAAATCATATAAAAGTACAGCTTTCAGGCGCAAACACACCTGACGGATATGCTGTATACAGAGTAAGGGAAGTCGCTCTTGGAAGAGGCACAAAGCTCTCAGCGGAGGATGGATTTTTACAGTATATGATGGAGCGTCTTTTTGCAAGTACCATGCCACAGGACGAGCCTGATCTCGATGATTACGAGGAAGAGGGCGACAGCATGAAGCTTACGAGCATCCAGAGCATCACTGATTTCATGACCTGTGCAGGACGCACTCTGCCTGACAATATACTTCTCTGGGCGAGAAGAAACCTTGCCGTTGCGCGCTCAAACGAGGTATCACCGGAGGAAAGACGCCACGCACAGCGCGCACTTTCCATCATGATGAATATCCAGTGGAAAGGCAATTATTTCGAGGCAATAGATCCTGTTGAGGCAAGAAGGATACTTGATGAGGAGCTTTACGGTATGGAGAGCGTAAAGCAGAGAATTATCGAGACTATCATACAGATCAACAGAACACATACACTTCCGGCATACGGACTACTCCTCTGCGGTCCTGCGGGAACAGGAAAATCACAGATCGCATATGCCGTGGCACGTATACTTAAGCTGCCATGGACAACACTCGATATGAGCTCTATAAATGATGCAGAGCAGCTTACCGGAAGTTCACGTATCTATTCAAATGCAAAGCCGGGTATCATAATGGAGGCATTTTCGCAGGCAGGCGAGTCTAACCTTGTATTCATCATCAACGAGTTAGACAAGGCAGCATCCAAAAACGGCAACGGAAACCCTGCGGATGTATTGCTAACACTGCTTGATAACCTTGGATTTACTGACAACTATATGGAGTGTATGGTTCCGACAGTCGGAGTTTATCCGATCGCCACAGCCAATGATAAATCACAGATCAGCGCACCGCTTATGTCACGTTTTGCGGTAATAGATATCCCTGATTACACGGACGAGGAGAAAAAAGTGATCTTCTCGCGCTTTGCGCTCCGCAAGGTATTTGACCGCATGGGAATGAAAGAGGATGAGTGTGTACTCACTGAGGACGGACTCGATGCAGTCATAAAGCTGCATGAGAATACATCAGGTATCCGTGATCTCGAGCAGGCGGCAGAGCATATTGCAGCAAATGCACTCTATCAGATCGAGGTCGATAAGCTAAAACAGGTGGTATTTGATGCAGAGGCAGTATTTAAGCTGCTCGGATAGTTTTGAAAATAAGAAGGAGAATGTCAGGATGAGAGAATTTAGTAAATCTACAAAATTGGACAATGTACTATATGATGTGAGAGGTCCGGTAGTTGACGAGGCAGCCCGCATGGAGGAGAACGGCACAAACGTGTTAAAGCTCAATATCGGAAATCCGGCACCATTTGGATTCCGCACTCCTGACGAGGTCATATATGATATGTCGCGCCAGCTTACCGAGTGTGAGGGATATTCCAATTCAAAGGGACTTTTTTCAGCAAGAAAAGCGATCATGCAGTATGCACAGCTTAAGAAATTACCTAATGTTTCCGTGGAGGACATCTACACCGGAAACGGAGTAAGTGAGCTTATAAACCTTAGCATGTCGGCACTTCTTGATAATGGAGATGAGGTGCTTGTACCATCACCTGATTATCCACTTTGGACAGCGTGTGTCACACTTGCGGGAGGAAAGGCAGTGCATTACATCTGTGATGAGCAGTCAGAGTGGTATCCTGATATCGAGGACATCAAAAAGAAGATCACAGACAAGACAAAGGCTGTTGTCATCATAAATCCAAACAACCCTACAGGCGCACTCTATCCAAGAGAGGTACTTCAGCAGATAGTTGATGTGGCAAGAGAGCATGAGCTTATGATCTTTTCGGATGAGATCTATGACAGACTTGTCATGGACGATTACGAGCATGTTTCGATAGCATCACTTGCACCGGATCTTTTCTGCGTGACCTTCAGCGGTCTTTCAAAATCACACATGATCGCAGGATACCGTATCGGATGGATGGTATTAAGCGGCAACAAAGCCATTGGAAAAGATTATATCGAGGGATTAAATATGCTTTCAAATATGCGCCTTTGCTCAAATGTGCCTGCACAGTCTATCGTACAGACAGCACTTGGCGGCTACCAGAGTGTAGGCGAGTATATCGTTCCGGGCGGACGTATCTACGAGCAGAGAGAGTATATCTACAAAGCATTAAACGATATCCCGGGAATTACCGCAGTTAAGCCAAAGGCAGCATTTTACATATTCCCTAAGATCGACACTGCGAAGTTTAACATCAAAAATGATGAGCAGTTTGCACTTGACCTGCTCCGTGAGAAAAAGATACTCATTATCCACGGTGGCGGCTTTAACTGGGATCAGCCTGATCATTTCAGAGTCGTATATCTGCCAAGGATAGAGGTATTAAAGGACGCTATGGGAAGCCTTTCGGATTTCCTTTCTACTTACAAGCAGAAATAGATATTTGCTAAAAATAAAACACGTAATATACAACACAAACTCCAGCCACGCCCTGTGCTGGAGTTTTGCTGTATAAAAAGAGCCTAAAATCGATACCAATAAATTAGCAATTTAAACTGGTTCTGGTATTGGCAACTGTGCATCCCACCCCACAAGGCGGCTCCCTCCCAAATAACAAGTGGGAAGTTTGGAAAAGTAACGATAAAGTAACCTACCTGTAACTTTACATAATGTATCATACAGTTGTATCAAAGAAGAAGTCGAATAAAAAAGGAGAATCACATGGAACTACTCAGAGTTGAACATTTATCAAAAATATATGGGGATGGACAAAATCAGGTAAAGGCACTTGATGATGTATCACTTTCCGTGGAAAAAGGAGAGTTCGTGGCGATCGTTGGAGCAAGCGGATCGGGAAAATCCACACTGCTTCATCTACTTGGCGGGGTTGACCGTCCTACAAGCGGAAAAGTATATGTAAATGATACAGATATTTTTGCCATGAATGATGATGAGCTGGCAATTTTTAGAAGAAGACAGGTTGGGATAATCTATCAGTTTTACAACCTCATACCAATCCTCAACGTACAGGAAAATATAGCAATCCCGCTGGAGCTTGACGGCAGAAAGGCAGATCAAAAGCAGATGGATGAAATGCTTGAGAGACTCGGGCTTAAGGAGAGAAGGCTTCACCTGCCAAATGAGCTTTCGGGAGGACAGCAGCAGCGTACATCAATAGGCAGGGCACTTATCACAAGACCATCTTTAGTACTTGCCGATGAGCCGACAGGAAACCTCGATACCAAGGCGAGCAATGAGATCATGAATCTGCTTAAACGCTCAAACCGTGAGCTTGATCAGACGATCATCATGATCACTCACAATATGGAACTTGCAAAAGCGGCTGACCGCACGATTATGATAGAGGATGGTAGGATCAGATGAATTTGATGAAAACACTGGTTTATAAAAACCTTAAATTGAACAAAAAAAGAACCATCGTGACTATAGTGGGAATTATCCTTGCGACAGCACTTTTAGCAGCACTCACGACACTCGTATCGAGCTTCCACTACAGCGTGATAAAATATCAGAAGGAAAAAAGCGGTGACTATCATTATGCGTTTTCCAATGTACCAGCGGAGGATTTTGCTGACTTCGAAAACAACCGGAGCATAGAAAAGCTGTTTGAGATATCACAGCTTGGTTTTGCAAAGTTGGACGGCTGTAAGAACGAGGATAAGCCATATGCATATGTAGCGGCAACGGATCAGACAGACTTTGAAAATGGCGGCTTTAAGCTGATAGAGGGCAGTTTTCCAAAGAATGAGGATGAGATAGTCATACCACGACATTTAAAGACTAACGGCAGACTTAACTACAAGGTCGGTGATACGATAACCCTCGATATAGGAAAACGTCAGTTTATTACAGATGAGAGTATCATAAGTGACAATTCGCCATATCAGTATGAAAATGAAAAGCTCATAGATACTACATCAAAGACCTACAAGATAGTCGGAGTTATCGAGCGTCCGAACTACAGTTTCGAGGATTACAGTGCGTGTGGTTACACATTTATCACATTTTCAGACCAGATACAGGCACTTGATGCCGCATCGGATAAAGGATCATCAGTAAACAGTACGGACAGCCTGCCGGAGGAAATGACTGTATATGCGCGCTACACACAGAAAGGACTTAGAAACCGTTGTGCTGTTACAGCAGCGATCATGGGTATGGATGAGGATATATTCACGATAATGAACGACAGCAATTCGGGTGTGAATACGGATATCAGAGCAGATGTGTATGATAAGTATTATGAGCAGCTTGAAAATGCAAAATACGGCATGTATGAAAATGCACAGCTTGTAAGATATGAGACTCTGTATCCGATAGATGGCATGTTCAAGGCTTTACTTGTCATAGCATTGTTCGTGGCAGGTATCATCATATTTACATCCGTATACTGCATCAAGAACAGCTTTAATATATCGATCACGGAAAAAATCAGACAGTACGGTATGCTCTCAAGCATCGGTGCGACAAAAAAGCAGATCAGAAAAAGTGTAAAAACAGAGGCTGCAATGCTTGGAATAGTGGGTATCCTTCTTGGAATCGGAAGCGGACTCCTAGCAGCGTTTATCCTCACAAGAGTAGTAAATGCACTTATGTCAGAGTGGCTTGAGCTTACAGTGGTATTCCACACCTCGGTCATAGCACTTATAGCGGCAGTGCTGCTTGCAATCGTGACAATATACTTCTCTGCGATAGGCAGTGCGAGAAAAGCAGCAAAGGTTACACCGCTTGAGGCGATAAGAAATACAAATGAGATAAAAATAAGATCAAAGAAACTTAAGACGCCACGCTATATCAGCAAAATCTGGGGCATAGGAGGTGTGGTTTCCTACAAAAACATAAAGCGAAACAACAAAAAATACAGAACAACAGTTATATCGATAATCATATGTTCCGTTACATTTATCGCGGTATCGTATTTTATGTCAATGGCATTTCATCTGACACAGATGGCATATTCAAATCAAAGTTTTAATATTTCAATGAATGGAAGATATAAAAATTCGCTTGATAACGAGAAAATGGCAAAGCTCGTAAATGAGATTGACGGAGTGGACGATTATCTCGTGGCAACAGAGTATTATTTTGATGTAGAAAATCCTGATATGACAAAGGAATACAGCGATTATTTTAAATCGTATGATGAAAGCACGGTTGATTCAACTTTTGCCATTCTGGTTTTGGATGATAAATCTTATGAGGATTATGCGAAAAAGGCAGGAATATCCGATGAGGCTGGAACCGGTATTCTTATTAATAAAAGCAACCTGTATATATATGATGAGGAAACAGAAAAAGAGACTAAAGCAGAGACTAAGCTTTTTAACTATAAAGCAGGAGATACACTGGCTTTAGGGTATAACGTATACGATGACAGTTCGGATACCGACACAGAAAGTTCTCTGGAAGGAGATGACAACAGTATTAGAAAGACTGTTGATATCACTTTAGCCGGTGTGACAGATGAAAGGCCACTCGGATATGAAAGCTCATATGACACGCCTATCATTGTCATGAACCAGAAAGGTTTTGATGGTATGTGGGCTGATGGAGAATGTGATTATGACAATACACCATATCAGGAAGTATATGTTGTAGCCGAGGATGCTGACAAATATCAGGACGAACTTGAAAAGGCAGTAAATGATATAGATGATGCGGATTATAGCATTAGCAATTATGATAAGGGCATGCGTGAGGAAAAGTCACTTTTTACAATGATAGGAATTTTCGCATACGGACTTATCGTGGTGATCGCACTTATCGGAATCACAAATATCATCAATACTCTCGGCACGAGCATGGAGCTTAGAAGCCGCGAGTTTGCGACACTCAGAAGTATCGGTATGACGGATAAACAGTTTGCCAAGATGGTAAGGCTTGAGAGTCTGTTCATCTCAGCAAAATCGCTTATTATCGGTATCCCGATCGGTCTTGCGATATCGTATATCATATGCATTATGGAAAACAAAATGGATACGGTTGTGATCTACGAGCCGCCTGTAAAGGCAGTTATCATGTGCATAATTGTTGTAATATTGCTTATTTATGTTATCATGAATTTATCAATGAAAAAGATCGGTCACAAAAATATAATAGAAACAATCAAGAATGAGAATTTATAAGCATGAAAAAAATACTTCTCGTAGAGGATAACAAGGGAATAAGAGAGGCTTTAGGTGATATATTTACAGAGCCGGAATATGAGCTTTTGACAGCAAAAAGCATAAAGGAGGCCGGGGAGCTTGCGACAGGCAGGCACCCTGGTCTTGTGTTGCTTGATGTGTCACTGCCGGATGGAAACGGCTTTGATTTTTACAGGGAAAAACTAAAGGCAGACGGCACTGCCGTGATATTTCTTACGGCAAAGGATGAGGAAAATGATATAGTAAAAGGTCTCGAGCTTGGGGCAGAGGACTATATCACAAAGCCGTTTTCTGTAAAGGAGCTTGTGGCGAGGGTAAACAGGGTGTTTTTGAGGCAGAAAAGCACAAAAACAGACGCGCTCATACATGTGGGCGATATAAGCTACGATATGGATAAAAAGGAAGTGCGAAAAGGCGATGAGGTGGTAACCCTTTCAAGCCTTGAGCTTCGGATATTAGATCTGCTTTTTACAAACCATGACAAGGCAGTCTCAAGAAATGCCGTGATCGACTGCATATGGGAGGCAACCGGAAACGATGTATATGATCACACAGTTACTGTTTATATGAAGCGCATCAGGGGCAAGATTGGCGATAATGTCATAAAGACAGTAAAAGGTGTGGGATACAGGATTGATGAGGAGAAAATATGATCCATTTTGAGGACAGGAAGAAATCTGTTATTTTTTCGATAATATATATCTGCATATGCCTGACAGTCATTGCTATGGCTGTCTTTTTTCAGTATAGGGCATACAATAAAAATTATAATGCCACGATAGAGCGGCTGTGCGGGATGATACAGGAGGAACATCCCGATATAGACGGCAGCAGTATAGCCCGGATACTAAATGACGAAGCTGTAAGAGATAATGACAGTCTGCTTGAAGCTGGAAGTCAATTCTTAAAAAAATACGGCATTGATCCGGCTACAGATCCGGCAATGATCGCTAACGAAAAAGAGCTGCAAAAGGCAGTTATCATAGACCTTGTGCTTGTAATGCTATTTGGATTGGGCTTTATACTTTATCAGGGCATGAGCAACAGATATTATAAAAAACAGGTAAGGCAGATGGCTGGCTATTTAAAGCGCATAAATCAGGGCGATTATACGCTTAAGATGGATGACAGCAGGGAGGGAGAAATCTCCATATTAAAGAGTGAGCTGTATAAAACGGCTATCATGATGCGTGAGGCAGCCGAGAATGCCAAGGCAGACAAGCTTCTCTTAAAGGACTCACTTTCTGATATATCACATCAGCTAAAGACACCGCTTACCTCACTGTCCATCAATCTCGAAAACCTTGAGGACAATCCCGATATGGACACAGAGACAAAAAACAGGATATTAAGGCGCACCAAACGTGATGTCGGAAATATCACACATATGGTGCAGGCAATACTTAAGCTCTCAAGGCTCGATGCGGATGTGGTAGAATTTACCAAGAAAGACACAAAACTATCCGAGATAGTGCATAAGGCAGCAGACAGCGTGACTGCACTTTGTGACCTGAAGGATATAAGCCTTGAAATATCAGCAGACTCCGATAACGAAGCGGTAATAAGCTGCGATGAATACTGGCAGACGGAGGGCATCACCAATATAGTAAAAAACGCGGTCGAGCATGCCGCAAGTAAAGTTACGATAGGCTATTACAAATATGAGCTTTACAATGAGATAATCGTGGAAAATGACGGAGATGCTATAAGCGAGGAAGACCGAAAGAATATATTTAAACGTTTTTACAGGGGAGAAAATTCTGCGGCAGACAGCATAGGCATTGGACTGTCGCTGGCTGAGACGATAATACGGCACGATAACGGCTATATCATGGTGGATGATATGTCAGAGGATACACTTATTTCAAAAAATGAATGCAGTAGTACTCGGTTTGTGATAAGATACTTATGATAAAATTTCTCAATAACATTTATAAGGTGAGAAACTTTATCAATATCTAATATTTACCGGGAAGAGATAAAATGACGTTAAAAGACTTAAAAATTGGTGAGAGTGCCAGAATAAAAACAGTAGGTGGTGAGGGGGCGCTGCGCCAGCACTTTCTCGATATGGGAGTGATACCAAAAGCAGAGATTACTGTAGTGAAATTTGCACCGATGGGAGATCCGATGGAGCTTCAGGTTCACGGATATGAGCTTACACTAAGGCTCGATGATGCGGCTCAAATAGAGGTAGAGCTGATCGAGAAAAGAGCAAGAAAACACGAAGGACCAAAGGAGATGAGCAAGACAGCCCATCCGGGCCTCGGTGAGGAAGGAAAGTATCATGTAAAGGGTGACGGCAATCCACTTCAGGCGGGACAGAAGCTTACATATGCTTTAGTAGGCAATCAGAACTGTGGAAAGACAACGCTTTTTAACCAGCTTACAGGATCTAATCAGCATGTTGGAAATTTCCCGGGAGTTACAGTTGACAGGAAGGACGGCTCGATAAAAGGTCATCCGAATACATCGATCACTGATCTGCCGGGCATTTACTCAATGTCACCGTACAGCAGTGAGGAAATCGTATCGAGAAATTTTGTACTTGACAATAATCCAAAAGCAATTATAAATATAGTAGATGCAACTAACATCGAAAGAAACCTGTATCTTACGATGCAGCTTCTTGAGATGGATATACCGATGGTTGTAGCACTTAATATGATGGATGAGGTGACAGGAAACTCAGGCTCTATCGATGTAAATAAGATGGAAGGACTTCTCGGAGTGCCGGTTGTACCTATCTCGGCTGCAAAGAATGAGGGTGTTGACGAGCTTGTACGCCATGCCATACATATAGCAAAATATCAGGAACGCCCGGGCAGGCAGGATTTCTGTGATGAGAACGACTTCGGTGGAGCAGTTCACAGATGTATACACGCGATATGCCACCTTATAGAGGATCACGCAAAGATGGCTGGTGTGCCTATCCGTTTTGCGGCAACAAAGCTCATAGAGGGGGATGGGCTGATACTTGAACAGCTTCATCTTGATGAGAATGAAAAAGAGACGCTCGAACATCTTATAGTACAGATGGAAAAGGAGAGAGGTCTTGACAGAAGTGCTGCGATAGCAGATATGCGATTTACATTTATTGAGAAAATATGTGAAAGCACTGTGGTAAAACCTAAGGAGAGCCGTGAACGTTTAAGAAGTGAGCGCATAGACCGCGTGCTTACGGGAAAATACACGGCTATACCGTGTTTTATAGCCATAATGATAGCGGTATTTTACCTAACATTTAATGTGATAGGTGCAGGACTTCAGTGGCTTTTGGAACAGGGGATTACAGCACTTACGGATGTGACTGACAAGGCACTTGCGGCAGCTGGAGTGAATGATGTGCTGCACGGACTTGTGATAGATGGTATTTTTGCGGGAGTCGGAAGTGTGTTAAGCTTCCTTCCTATCATCGTTACGCTGTTTTTCTTCCTATCACTCATGGAGGACAGCGGATATATTGCAAGAGTGGCATTTTTTATGGACAAGCTGCTTAGAAAGATAGGACTTTCCGGCAGAAGCATAGTGCCTATGCTCATAGGCTTCGGATGTACTGTCCCGGCAGTTATGGCAACAAGGACACTTCCGAGTGAGAGGGACAGACGTATGACGATCCTGCTTACTCCGTTTATGAGTTGTTCGGCAAAACTGCCAATTTATGCATTCTTTGTTAGTGCATTTTTTCCAAAGCATGGTGGACTTGTGATGGCAGGACTTTATTTCCTGGGAATAATCGTGGGAATAATCTTCGCATTTGTTTACAGAAAGACTCTGTTCAAGGGAGATGCGGTTCCGTTTGTCATGGAGCTGCCTAATTACAGGATGCCGGGAGCTAAAAATGTGGGACAGCTCTTGTGGGAAAAAGCAAAGGATTTCCTTCAGAAAGCATTTACTGTTATCCTGCTTGCTACAATGTGTATCTGGTTTTTGCAGAGCTTTGACCTGCATTTTAATATGGTAAGTGACTCAAAGGACAGCATGCTTGCAGCCATATCAAGCGTTCTGGTTCCGCTTTTTAAACCACTCGGACTTGGGGACTGGAGGATATGTACCGCGCTTATCAGCGGATTTATGGCAAAAGAGAGTGTTGTTTCTTCACTGGAGATACTATTCGGTGGAACGGTGACAACTGCGATCACATCACTCTCGGCAGCAGCATTATTGGTGTTTTCACTGCTTTACAGCCCTTGCGTGGCTGCAATAGCATCAATAAAGCGGGAGCTTGGTGGTAAATGGGCACTCGGAGTAGTATTGTTCCAGTGCGCGATAGCGTGGGCTGCGGCATTTATAGTGAAAATTATCGGTATGATAGTGATGTAAGCTGCATTATATTGTATAATAGGGTATAATGAATGTAAGTATTCTAAGCAGACGGTACTGACAGTGTCTACGGAATGCTGGGATATAAATATAACAGGAGAAGAAAGAGGTATACATGAAAAAATTGAATTGGTTTGCAAGACCTGATAAGTTTAAAAACAGGCTTATCATGGTCATACTTGGGGTTTTGATACAGGGCTTTGGTTTGTCGTGGATCATAGAGGTGCATTTTGGCACAGATCCGTGTTCGGCATTTACGCAGGGAGTTATATCGCATGTGCCGCTCAGCTTTGGCACGGCACAGCTTCTTATAAATATACTGCTGTTTGTAGTGGTATTTTGCGCGGATACAAGCCTCATAGGCTTTGGAACGATAGCCAATATGGTTTTTATAGGTTACATATCTGATTTTTGCAGATTTATATATGCAAAGGTGCTGCCATCATGGCTGTTTGAGAATATGGCGAGCAGGATCATCATTTTGATCCCAGCACTCATAGTGTTCATACTCGGGGCAGCGATGTATATGACTGCAGGACTTGGCACATCACCGTATGATGCGATCGCTTTTATTGTGTCGGACAGAGTGAAAAATATTCCATTTAAGTTTATAAGGATGACATGGGATATAATATTTCTTATAATAGGCTTTGTACTTGGTGGAAATATCGGTGTGGTAACATTTGCCGTTGCTTTCTTCCTTGGACCTGTGATCACATGGGAGCAGAAGAAACTGGCGGTGTTTATATCATAGAATTAAAATTTTTTATTTGTATTTTGAATTGGTTCCAGTGCCGATAACTACGCATATATATTTTAAAAACTAAAAAACATATCTTAAAAAGGAGAATGACAATGGACATTAAATTAGAAAATGATTTACTCGAGGTAACGATCAACAGCTTTGGAGCAGAGCTTTCAAGTATCACAGGCAAAGAGACAGGTACACAGTATCTGTGGGATGCCGATGAGAAATTCTGGAAGAGAAGTGCGCCTGTGCTTTTCCCATTCGTAGGCAGCTTAAAGGACAAAAAATATACTGTCGATGGAAAAGATTATCCTATGGGACAGCATGGATTTGCAAGAGATATGGAATTTTCAGTTGTATCAGAGACAAATGATGAGGCATGGTTTGAGCTTAGATCAAATGATGATACACTCGCCAAATTCCCGTTTGAGTTTGTCTTAAAGATCGGATACAAGCTGGATGGAAATGATATAAAGGTTACATGGCATGTAGAAAATCCGGGAGATAAAGAGCTGCTTTTTTCTATCGGAGGACATCCGGCATTTATGTGTCCTGTCACAGAGAACGGAAAACAGTCTGATTATTATCTGAAATTCGATGCCGACAAGGCACTTACATATGGACTCTTAAGCGGTGACGGACTTCTTGACAAAGACGATTATCTGCTTGGCGTGGATATCAATGGTTACTGTGCTATAGATGAGCATATGTTTGATAAGGATGCGCTTATCATTGAGCATTTTCAGGCATCAAAGGTAAGTCTCTGCACTCCTGATAAAAAGCCTTATCTTACAGTGTCATTTGACGCACCTCTGTTCGGACTCTGGTCACCGGCAGGAAAAGGTGCACCGTTTGTATGCATCGAGCCATGGTATGGCAGATGTGACAGAGCTGACTTTGGCGGAGAGTTAAAGGACAGGGAATACGGAAATGTGCTTGCGGTGGGTGAGACATTCGAGAAATCATATGATATTACAATTGAATAATATATGACTTAAATTGCCCACTTGTAAATTTTATAGAGCCGCCTGGAGATGCGTTGTGCTGCTGCCAATGGGGGAACCCTTTAGTTGAAATTGCGTAAATTTATTAGGCATCGGTTTTAGGCTCGAAGTTTGTGTACATTCGCCAGATGCACAACGCATCCACAGGCGGCTCACTCAAAAATAACAAGTGGACAGTTTTGGTATTATATATGTCGCGGTGTGCCCGCCTTCTTCATGGTTGTCTGCAACAGCCATTTCTGATCAATCTTTTTTAGCTCATCACCAAATCTGACATGCAGCCGCACCGAACCCTCGAGCTGTTCGATATGCTCGATCGTGCCTTTTCCAAACTTAGGATGAGTTACATCATCATTGATATTAAATTTAACAGTGCTGTTTTGCTTTTTGCGGTATTCCTGCTCGCGTGTATACTGGTCGCGGATAGGGATACTTTTGTCAGTTATCTTTTTCTTAAGCACTTTGTCATAATCATGCTTCATAAGGCTCTCGCCAGCCTTGTAGTAAGGAGTCGGTGCAGCACCGATAAGTGAGCAGCAGTATTTCCACGCACTGCCATGTATGCCGGGCTGCCAGTTGTACTTGTCAGGAATATGCATGTTGTACTGCATATAGTGAGCGTACTCGTGCTTGTACAGATCCATGCGGTCGCTCTTGGAAAGCGGCTTTGATACACAGTAGCCTATAAAGAGCAGTGAAAAGTGAAATTCTTCTTCATCCTGCCCAAAGCCAGGAGTGTATGCACCGAGCCTGTTCTCGTCAAGCCCGAAGGTTATCGGAATCTTTGCCGCATGAAGTCCGAACTGGCGATCGAGCTTCTGATAGAGAAAGCGGATCTCTGCGAGATGTATTTTTGTTTCGTTTTCGAGTAGTTGTCGTAGATTGTTGTCGATGTTCATATTGATACCTTTTTATTCTGTCTTATCCACAAAATATTATATTAGTATCGGCTTAAAAATCAACAGAAAATAAATGAAAAAGAAAACTTATAGGAATTTTTTTGCGGAAATGAGCGTAAAAGTGTTGTGCAGTGCACATAGTTACTATATAATAATTATAAAATTTGGACAGTAGAAATTTACATATCTATATCATAGTGAGGTACGCATATGTTTAAGGGAAATCATTTCAGGGTAAATCCATACAGACCGGGAGCCGGACTTATGCCTGTATATCTGGCAGGAAGAGATGATGATATAGAAAGTGTTGAGCTGATGCTTGAGGCACTTAAAATGAATATTCCAACGCAGTCCATTATATTCAGTGGTCTTCGCGGAGTTGGAAAGACTGTACTTATCAATAAATTACAGTCAATAGCCGAGGATAAAAATGTATTCTGTAAACATATAGAGATAGAGGAGAGAAATGATTTTATATCACAGATTGCAGAGTGTGCTCAGGCTTTTTTGAGAAAAGTAAGTACAAAAGAAAAATTTAAACATCTTGTACAAAAACCACTGGACGCTATAAAGTCATTAGTGATCTCATTTAATCCAAATGACAGCACATTCTCTTTTTCAATGCAGGAGAGAGAACTTTATATTTCGAGCAATCTTACACAAAGTCTTACAGAGGTGTTTACGACAATTGGAGAGACCGCATTTAAAACAGAAACGCCTATATGTTTTTTTATTGATGAGATACAGTATATGAAGCAAAAACAGTTAGGTGCACTTATAGCGGCACTTCACAGATCAAACCAGCTTGGGTATCCTATCATGATAGTAGGTGCCGGATTGCCTAAAATATACAAAATGCTTTCTGATGAAAAGTCGTATTCAGAAAGACTTTTTATGTATAAAAAAATTGATTCATTATCGAAGGAACAGTCTAAGGCTGCTATTACAGAGCCGGCAGGAAAGTTTGGTGTGAGCTATACAGATG
>CAVABC010000055.1:0-21548 GCA_963586665.1 Acutalibacteraceae bacterium | reverse complement strand
GAACTCATCTATTTTTATTAAATATGAATATACAGAATAAACTCCAACTCCTAAAACAATTTGTATAGTTAAAGTAATTAAATCAGGTAAATCTAGCAAAGCTATGCTTCCGACTGGTATTGACATTATAATACAACCAATTATTATGGGGAAAATATCACTAATTTGCTTTTTATAAGAATAATCATTATATTTTTTACTAGTTATCATAACAGTAACAACCATAAAAAGTGTACCTGCTATTGTACTCAGAGCAATACACAATACCCCCTTCTTGTATACAACAAAAAGAATCGATAGAAAAAAAATTCTATATGCAATATGTTCTATCATATAAACATCACTTCGTCCTATAGCCATCTTTTTTTAATATTGATGTCACCGTTTTAAAAATGATTCTCATATCATTTCTCAGGCTCCATTCATCTATATACTTTGTATCCAGCTTTACCACTTCTTCAAAATCCGTGATATTGCTCCTTCCACTCACCTGCCAGAGTCCGGTAAGTCCCGGGCGAAATGACATTCTGGCTCTGTGGTGTGGTTCATATTTTTCCCACTCATCAAGTGTTGGTGGTCTTGTGCCGACTAAACTCATTTCTCCGATAAGGATGTTAAAGCTTTGCGGCAGCTCATCAAGTGATGTCTTTCTGATGAACTGTCCCACTCCGGTCTTTTTTCTGCCGTCCGGCAGGATTTTGTTTCCGATTATTCTTGGATCAAAATCCATCTTGAACATCATTCCATCAGCCATCTTGTTTTCTGCCATCAGCTCTTTTTTTCGTTCCTCGGCATCCATATACATACTGCGGAATTTATACATCTTGAATTTTCTTCCGTTTCTGCCAATCCTCTCCTGTGAGAAAAATATTGGTCCCGGAGAGCTTATATATATCATTGGGCCGATCACTATCATTTCAAGCCTCTTAAGCTGCTCATCTGAGAGTGTGCGGCTTTTTATATTACTGCCGCTTATCTGACTGTTTATGCTTGTGATCCATCTCCCGAGTGGAATTCCATCTGCTGTGACATATTTTGTCTTTACATCCAGATTTCCATGCTCGTCATAATAGTTTTTTGCTGCCTCAAAGTACTGTTCCCATTTTTCCTGATTACGGTCCCATATCATTCCAAGCTCTTCCAGTTCCTTGCGCTGTACCGGGCTTAGTGCCTGTTCTATACCGTATTTTTTTACTTTGTACCGCAGATTACCCACCCAGCTTCCCAGCCGGAATCCGCTTGGTGACACATATCTGGCTTTAATATCCAGATTTCCGTGTTCCTCCAGATACCTGCGCAGCTCATCTGTAGCTTCCTGCCAGCTGCTGTCACTGACATCCCATATCATTCCGATATAATCAAGACGGCATATTTTTTCATAGGTCAGGTTACCGGATGCACTGCCGGATCTGACTCGTCTCTGTGTATTGATCCATGCTCCAAGTGTGAGTCCGCTTTCTGTGACATAGCCCTTTGGGATCTTTAAATTTCCCGTTTCCTCATACCACTGCTTTGCGGCTTCATAGTAGGTTTCCCATGCAGAACCAAGATTTTCCTGCAGTCTCATGAATATCTCTCTGCAATCTTTTGTCTCATCTATGATTCGGAAGCGGTCACCAAACTTTTCTCCCTCGCCATGTGTAGTCGGAAACAGTAGAAATGCTTCCTGCATCTCATTTTTCAGACAGTCAATGCAGTACAAGCTGTCAAAGTTGTTTACCAGATCAAATATGACCGGTGTGTTGTCTGCACCTGCTGATAAAGCCCTGCCTATCTGCTGCAGATACACGATTGGTGAAACGGTCGGTCGAAGCAGTATGACTCCGTCTACGTCCTCCACATGTATGCCTTCATTTAGCATGTCTATACAGAAAAGTAGCTTCAGGTGGTCACTGTTATCCTTTTTGAAGGCTGCAAAGGCTTTACTGGTGGAGGCATCATTGTAAAACGCTGTATACATATGTGGTTTTCTATCCACTTTTACAAACCAGTCATGTGCCTGTTCCTGCATTTCTTCCATATGTTCTCTGCTCGAGCAAAACAGGATGTATTTACCGTTTTTCTTTGCCATATGTCTGGCAAATACTTCTTCAAGTCCATCAGCCTGTTCCAATGCTCGTCTCAGCTGTTCGAGAAGTTTCTCATTTTCAGTTACCAGTCCCTGATTTGACAGGTTCTGTATGCGGTTTTTTAGCTGTTCCAGTTCCTTTTTGTACGAATACATGGCTATCACATACTTAGGCTCCGGCAATATATTTCTCACTATCGCCTCTCCCAAAGTCATCTCTGATGAGATATGACCCTCAAACAGTTCCTCTGCCATGTTTCTTTGATTGTCGAGATAGCGTATATTTGTGGCTGACATTCCAAGTCTCTTTGTCTGTGGATATGCCTCAAGCAGCTTTTTTACGCTTTTACCCCATTCTGCCGCCCCACATCTGTGAAACTCATCCAGTATGATGTAATCCGGGCATAATTCGGGTATGCTGTCCTCATTTTTCATAAGACGGCTGTAGGACATGTATTCCACATTTGAGAATTTTCTGCCTACGTTTTCCAACTGTGTCTTGTAAATATACTCACTTGGTGAGAGCCATAGGAAGTGATCTGATGGATGCTGTTCTGCGAGCTTAAAAGCTATCATTGATTTGCCTGTGCCGGTAGGATGTATGACTGCCGCCATTTTATATTCCTCCTGCATGGCTTCTACTGCTTCGTATGCATCTTCGTTGTGCTTATAAAGAGTTATTTTCATAATTTTGTTCACCCTTTTTTATACGAATCCGGTAAACAACATAATATGTATTATGTTGTTATTGCCCCAGACCCTTCTAAAATACTGGTGATTTTGATTATCAAATTTTTGGTGAATGTGTGTAAAATGTGCTCGAATGAGCAGACTTTTTCTTGTAATATGTAGAAATGTATCTTAAATGTTGGAATTTTCTCAGCTTGTGTGCTATTATAATAAACGATGAGTCAAGAACACAACATTATACATATTATGTTGTGTTTTTTGTATATAATTATGGATTTATATAAACCCCAAAAGCCCACCCGGTACATGCCGGGTGGGCTTTTCATATTCATACAGCTATCTTACGACACCTGCACTCTGTACATATTTTTGCGGTCAATAGCTCCTATTTCCTCAAGCGTATTGATCATTCTGTATACCGTAGCCGTTCCGATAGAATTGTCTATCTTTGAAGCACGGTAATAGATTTCTTTGCAGCTCGAGCACTCCCCTTCGAGGATCACATCAAGCAAAATGAGTCTCTGCTTAGTAATCCTGCAGCCGTTGGTCTTGAGCTTGTCAACGATTACCTCTTTTTGTTCCAATGCTTCTTTTGACATATATCCTCCGATCATCAACGATGCTTAGGGTTAATGACAGCCCTTGCAGTGACTACAGTCCATTCCACATTGTAAATTCTTACCTGCTTTCTTCGCTTTTACGATCGTTCTGATCACACATGCGAATATAACAGCCAGAATAGCTATTACTATGATATCTGCAAGCATGTCATCGCCTCCTTGATTATACTGCTATTTGTTTTCTTTGAAAAAACCTATAATAATTTTCACTGCCAGACCGAGCAAACATACTAAAAGTATGATTGCTACGATATCTGAAGTGTTTAAGTCTAAATTAATCGACATTTACTCACCTAACTTTTATTATGCATTAGTTGCGGCAAATGAAGTTTTCTTTGCTGTTGCCTTGTTTGGATCCTTGCGGAATAACATATAGATTACACCAACAAGGAGTACAAATGCAACTACTGTCCAGAAGTTGAATGATACTTCACCTACGCAAAGTCCAACAATCTGGTAGAACATAAGAGTTACACAGTAAGCTGAAACGTTCTGGAAGATGATTGTAAACCAGAAGAACTTACGGTTGTTAAGCTCTTTTGCTGTTGTAGAGATAGCTGCAAGACATGGTGAGTCGAACAGGTTGAACAGTAAGAATGATACTGCTACCATTGTTGTTGGGAAGAATGCTGCAAACTGATCATGCATGCTTGTAGCATACTCTTCTACCTCTCCAAGTCCTGAGAGAACGCCCATTGTTGAAACGATACCCTCTTTTGCAACGAATCCTGAAAGTGAAGATGCAACTGCCTGCCATGTATCGAATCCGAGTGGTGCAAAGATCACTGCGATAGCTGATCCGATTACTGCAAGTAAACTGTTCTCTGTATCAACAAGTCCGAATGCTCCGTCCTGTACACCGAAGTTTCCAAGGAACCACATAACTGCACAGCAAAGGAAAAGGATTGTTCCGGCTTTCTTAAGGAATGCCCATACTCTCTCCCATACGTGAAGGAGTACACCTTTTACTGAAGGGATATGGTACTGAGGAAGCTCCATAACGAATGGTGCCGGATCTCCTGCAAATGCCTTTGTTTTCTTTAAGATGATACAGTAGATGATTGTAAGACCGATACCTGCAAAGTACATAAGAGGTGCCATCCACCAGCATCCGTCTCCCATGATAAATCCTGCGATAAGTGCGATAACAGGAAGCTTAGCACCACAAGGGATGTTTGTTACTGTCATCATTGTCATACGACGGTCTTTTTCGTTCTCGATTGTACGTGTTGCCATGATACCAGGTACACCACATCCTGATCCGATAAGGAATGGGATGAAGGATTTTCCTGAAAGACCAAATCTACGGAAGATACGGTCCATGATGAAAGCTACACGAGCCATGTATCCACAGTCCTCAAGGATTGAGAGGAATAAGAATACGATTGCCATCTGTGGTGCGAATCCGATAGGTGCTCCGATACCACCGATGATACCATCAACTACGAGTGATACGAGCCAGTCAGAACATCCTACGTTTTCCATAAGTGTCTGTACGCCCGGCTGGATCCACTCACCGAAAAGTGTGTCATTTGTCCAGTCTGTTACGATTCCACCAAGTGATGAAACTGCTACATAATATACGCCCCACATAATGAGTGCGAATATTGGAAGTGCTAAAAATCTGTTTGTTACGATCTTATCGATCTTATCTGATACAGTCTCTTTTCCTGCATTTGCTTTCTTTACACATCCACCGATGATGTTTGAGATATATGTATAACGCTCGTTTGTGATGATACTCTCTGTATCGTCATCATATTTATCCTCGAGTGTTTTGATCTCTGCATCTACGTTTGGAGCACTCTTGAGCTGCTCTGCTATCTTTGAGTCACGCTCTAAAAGCTTGATAGCAAAGAATCTCTTCTGGCTCTCAGGGATAGCTGATCCAAGCTTATCCTCAACTGCTGAGATAACCTGCTCTACATCATCTGCAAAGTGATGAGCTCTGTCTACACTCTTCTTTGCCTGTGCAAGACCGATTGCTTTCTCTGCTGCTTTCTGGATTCCTGTTCCTTTAAGGGCTGAGATCTCAACTACCTCACATCCAAGCTTCTCACCGAGAGCCTTGATGTTGATCTTGTCACCTTTCTTCTCTACGATATCCATCATGTTGATAGCCATAAGTACCGGAATACCAAGCTCCATGATCTGTGTTGAAAGGTATAAGTTACGCTCGATGTTTGTTCCGTCAACGATGTTGATGATCGCATCCGGCTGCTCACCGATGAGGTAATTTCTTGCAACAACCTCCTCGAGAGTATATGGAGAAAGTGAGTAGATACCAGGAAGATCCACGATTTCTACATCCTTGTGACCACTAAGTTTTCCCTCTTTTTTCTCAACTGTAACACCAGGCCAGTTACCAACATACTGGTTAGCACCTGTCAAGGCATTAAATAATGTTGTCTTTCCGCAGTTAGGGTTTCCTGCGAGAGCAATTTTTACTGCCATGTTATAATCTCCTTATCTTTGTTTGTTTTTTCTGTCTTTAGTTTGTATACTCTAACCCATAGACAAAAAAAATTACTCGACTTCAATCATACTCGCATCATCTTTACGAAGGGATAATTCATATCCTCTTACGGTAACCTCTACAGGATCACCAAGTGGTGCCACTTTACGGATGTAAACCTCTACACCTTTAGTAATTCCCATGTCCATGATACGTCTCTTGACTGCGCCTTCACCTGTAAGCTTAACAACTTTGACTGTCTCGCCTACTTTGGCTTCTTTTAATGTCTTCATGTCAATTACTCCTTCTATATTTATTTTATGTAAACAGCTATGCTGTTTATACCATGATCTTGTTTGCCATATCCTTTCCGATTGCAACTCTTGCGCCCTTTACATTGACGATCATGTTTCCTGCGATCTCTGATATGACTGTAACTTCTCCACCAACTACAAATCCTAATTTCTCCAGAAAAGATCTTACTTCCTCTTTTCCACCGATTTTTTTGATAACCTGAGACTCCCCAGCGTTACTCATAGATAATGGCATCATTTCTACCTCACTTATTAAAATATATCCTTCGTGTAACAATAAAATAACCAACGCAAAGAACAGCCAAATGATAATTTTAATCAATTGCCGTTCCTTACGTTGGTTAGTATACTCTAACGTTTTTTAGATGTCAACAACATAATTTAGATTTTTTTAATTTTTTGTAGTTATGACTATCTGCGGTATGTCTACGCTTACCGGCATGTGCAGATTTCCCAAACATACAATACATAATAATTACGATCTCTCCGTTCTACGAACTCCCGAAATCGAAACAACCACAAACAATCCGGGATATCCCCCTACTTGTCCGTGGTTGTTTATCCTTCAAATATAGAAGCAGTCTTGCCTGCAAGCAGACATCCCGCTTCTATAATGACGGAATTATTTCATATTACATAGAACCAGCTTGAATCAGTCTCCATCTCACTTGCCACAAGTTCCTTGCGCTCTCCTGTCCTGATGGAAAGCTCCTGATTCTTGATGCTTACACGTGCGCCTGCCTCTATGGATGAAGTGATGAATGCGTTACTTCCTATTACAGCTCCTCTTCCGATGACTGTCTCACCACCGAGTATCGAAGCTCCTGCGTAAATGATAACGTTATCCTCGATTGTAGGATGACGCTTTACTCCTTTTAGTTTCTGTCCGCCTCTGGTTGAGAGTGCTCCGATAGTAACACCCTGATATACCTTTACATTGTCACCGATTATGGTAGTCTCTCCGACTACGATGCCTGTTCCGTGATCGATAAAGAAATTCTTTCCGATAGTTGCTCCCGGATGGATATCGATACCTGTCTTGCTGTGAGCATGCTCTGTCATCATACGTGGAATGAGCGGTACACCGAGTAAATGCAGTTCATGTGCGATACGGTTTGTAGTGATGGCTAAGAGTCCCGGATAGCAGAGAATGATCTCATTATAATTGTAAGCGGCAGGATCTCCGTCAAAGAATGCTGCCACATCTGTCTCTACAAGTGCCCTTATCTTTGGTATCTTTGTGAAAAATTCATTGCAGATTTTCTCTGACATATCAACAAGCTCATGATGTGAAAGTTCTCTGTATTTAGGGTTCTGTGGCAGTGCAAGTATCACCTGCTTGCGCAGATTATACATGATATCTTCTAAGAGTACTGCTATCTGACTGTCGAGATTGTAATAGCGGAAACTCGTTCCCTTGAAATATCCCGGATACATTATCTTTATGAGCTTCTGGAGCAGATCACACACCGCATCCTTATCCGGCTGTGAAAAAAGTGCCTGCTGATTTATTATCTTATCGTCATGATAATCGTCCAATATCTGAGATACAAGATACTCTATCTGTTCGTTTTTAGAGTTATCCATAATCTATTCCTCCGATCTATTAATAAATTGTTATTTCATTTCGTTCACGCGCTCTTCCCAGGTACGGTTTATTATGCCTCCTATGAAAAGCACATACATACATCCGTATAACCATACCATTATAAGTGCTATCGTAGTCATTGTGCCATAAAAAGACGAATAATTGTTGTATTTATCAACGTACACTGAAAATATTCCCGAAAAGACCATCCATGCCGTTGCCGCAAATATCGCCCCCGGAAGCTGATATTTTGCCTTTTGCTTTTTGTTTGGCAGAAATATATACAGTACCCAGAAAAAAATTATGAGTACCGGAATACAGATCACGAGTCTGTAATCGATCACACTTCCTATTATATGGTGGAATTTTGGAAATATCATATTTCTAAGCTTATTTCCGAATACCATTACTCCAAGCAGGAATATGAGTGCCAGTGCAAACACGATACTATACAATACAGAATATACTCTTCTTAAGATAAAGTTCCTGTTTTCTTTTACCTGATACATGTCATCAAGTCCGAGCTGCAGTGATATAAATGCCTTTGAGCTTAAGTAAACCGCTGTTATCATTGTGATTGAGAGCCGCCCTGTGCCGCTGGCATACACCTCACTTGCAAAGCCGTTCATGGCATCAGAAAATGACTCCGGAATGAACGAGCCCGCCCATCGTATAAAATCAGCCTCCGTAAGCGGTGTCCAGCTAAGCAGTGAGAAGAAAAACAGCAGAAACGGGAAAAATGACAGCATCAGAAAGAATGCCGACTGCCCCGAATATGCCGATATCGCGCTCTCCGAGAAATTTGAAATAAACTCAAATATTCCAAGTATTATCTGTTTTTTACGGCCTTTACTGTTCTTATTTTGCTTTTTCATCAGCCTTTTTCTGGAACTTCTCCTCAAATACTATAAAACGCTCATGCTCTCCCTCTCCGATAAGTCCTGCCTCATCATATGCCTTTACCGAGAAGGTAAGTGCCCTTCCATCTACCTTTATAAGCTCAGTCTCACAGGTGATCTTCATGCCTACAGGTGAAGCTGATACGTGTTTTACATTTAAAGCTGTACCGACTGTGCCGCTGCCCGGCTCAAGCTCTGCTGCCACGCTCTCAAATGCTGTATTCTCCATCAGGGCGATCATTGCAGGTGTGGCAAACACATCAAGTGTGCCGCTTCCCATAGCCTTTGCTGTCTTGTCCTGTGTAACTGTTATCTCTTTTTTACCTTTTATACCTGCTTCTAACATATTACTTTTTCTCCTTTTGATTATATATTTTCTTACAAAATATGTGGTTCTGTATATTTCTACTTCCTTAAATCCTAGCATTTTTGCCCTATAATGTCCAGTACTAAATCAGTTTATAAACTTTTCATAATTGACAAAACGTCCATTTTATGCGGTTTCCCGTCTTTTTGTCAGCACTCACTTGTTTAGAGTGCTAATTTTGTATTGACTTTTAATTTTATTGGTCTTATGATTTATATTGTCACAAAAAGTGATATCAAATATGAATATTATTAATTTATATAAAGGAGTGTGTTACATAATGGCAGAAAAACACGGAAATCTTTCAATCGACAGCGATAACCTGTTTCCTATTATAAAGAAATGGTTATACTCAGACCACGATATCTTCTATCGTGAGCTTATTTCAAACGGATGTGATGCTATCACAAAGCTCAAAAAGCTTGACATGATGGGTGAGTATTCACTTCCTGCTGACTACAAGGGCAAGATCCAGGTAGTTGTTAATCCTGAGGAAAAGACTATAAAGATCATCGATAACGGTCTTGGTATGACAGCCGATGAGGTTGAGGAGTACATCAGCCGTATCGCATTTTCAGGTGCTACAGACTTTATCGAGAAATACAAGGATAAATCAAATGACGATCAGATCATCGGTCATTTCGGACTCGGCTTCTACTCTGCATTCATGGTAGCTGACGAGGTAACTATCGATACTCTTTCTTATAAAGAAGGATCTACACCGGTTCACTGGTCTTGTGACGGTGGCACAGAGTACGATATGGAAGACGGAGACATGGACGATGTCGGAACAGAGATCACTCTCTATCTGAATGAGGATTGTCTCGAGTTTGCCAACGAGTACCGCGCCCGTGAAGTTATCGAGAAATACTGCTCTTTCATGCCTACAGAGATCTATCTTTCAAAGGAGAACGCTCCTGAGGAGTACGAGACTATCGACCGCGCAGACAAGCGTGACACAGATGTTGTCGTAGAGGAGATCCACGAGGATGCAAAATACGAAGAGAAAGAAAATGAAAACGGTGAGAAAGAACAGGTTGAGGTTTCTCCTGCAAAGGATCAGCTCAAGATCGTAAAACGTCCTGTTCCTCTTAACGATACCACTCCACTCTGGACAAAGAGCCCTAACGAGTGTACAGATGAGGATTACAAGGATTTCTACAGAAAAGTATTCTTAGATTACAAAGAGCCGCTTTTCTGGATACACCTGAATATGGATTACCCATTCAACTTAAAGGGTATCCTTTACTTCCCTAAGATCAACACAGAGTATGATTCAATCGAGGGAACAATAAAGCTTTACAACAATCAGGTGTTCATCGCAGACAATATCAAGGAAGTAATACCTGAGTTCCTTATGCTCTTAAAGGGTGTTATCGACTGTCCTGATCTTCCGCTTAACGTATCACGTTCTGCTCTCCAGAATGACGGATTCGTAAAGAAGATCTCAGAGTACATCACAAAGAAAGTTGCAGACAAGCTCATCGGTCTTTGCAAGACTGAAAAAGAGTCTTACGAGAAATACTGGGATGACATCAGCCCATTCATCAAATTCGGCTGCTTAAAGGATGAGAAATTCTGTGACAAGATGAATGACTATATCCTCTTTAAGGATATCAATGACAAATACCAGACTCTTCCTGAGCTGCTTGCTCCTGTAGAGGATGAAAATAAAGATGCTTCAGAGGATGCTAAAGCTGATGAAGATAATGCAAATGCAGAGGACAAAGAGCCAAAGAAAGAAACTGTCTACTATGTAACAGATGTTATCCAGCAGGGACAGTATATCAAGATGTTCAAAGAGCAGGGAATGAATGCCGTTATCTTAGATCACAACATCGATACTTCATTCATCACACAGCTTGAGCAGAGAAATGACCACTATCAGTTCATGAGAATAGACTCTGATCTTACAGAATCCTTAAAGGATGACTCTGAGGCAGATCTCACAGAGGCAACCACTACTCTCTCAGAGGTATTCAAGAAGGCTTTAAATAATGATAAACTTACGGTAAAAGTAGAGAACTTGAAGAATGCAGACGTAGCTTCTGTACTTACTCTCTCAGAGCAGGGCAGACGTATGCAGGATATGATGAAGATGTATGCCATGGGTGGCATGGGCGGTATGGACCCTACAATGTTCGCAGCCGACCAGACACTTACACTCAATGCAAACAACGAGCTTGTAAAATACATATTAGACAACAAGGATTCTGAGCATGTACCTATGTTTGCAGAGCAGCTCTATGATCTTGCAATGCTTTCAAATCAGCCACTCTCCGTTGATCAGATGACTAAATTTGTAAAGAGAAGCAATGATATTATGCTGTTGCTTACTAAATAAAGACAATTCGAAAATTGCTTTTCACTTATAGACTTTGTAACCAGTGTAGCACACAGTATATTCCTCAGGAAAATATAAAATCAGCCACGGGATTTATTTCGGATAGTATATCATTAAGTTATACTATCCGATTTTCCATAGTTTATGGAAGCCCGTGGCAATTTATATTTTCCTTCTGAACACACTGTGTACTCTCCGGTGGAAGGTTATCGTGTGCAAAGCAATTTTGTTATTGTGTTATCTTATTATATTATAATACTATTTTTTATGTAAGCAGCGTTACTGTTATATAATATTATTGTTATCTCTACAATATTTCCATCCCTTTTTTATAAAGACATAATTTACAAGTACAGCAGATATCACTCCGATCACAGCTCCGGCGAGTACGTCTGTCGGGAAGTGCATGAAGTTATACATTCTTGAGAATGCGATAAGTACGGCAACGATCATTGCGGGTATTCCCATTCTCTTGTCGATAAACCACAATGTGAGTGCTGCTGTTATACCATTCATCGTATGTCCTGACGGAAACGATGAATCGTATGGTATTTTTACGATAAGGTCTATTGTCTCATCTATCTGGCACGGACGAAGTCTGCCAAACATATTTTTTAGTATCAGGTTTCCCACTATAAATGTAAGCAGCATGGCAAACAGCATCTGTATGCCACCTCGCCTGTATTTTTTGAAGAAAAGCAACAGCACTGCTATCACTATCCACAGTATCCCGGCATTTCCGAGTGTGGAAAGCAGTGCCATGACTTTATCTAAAAATGGTGTCCTGATATCCTGCAATGCATACAGGAAGTCAAATTCCCATCCCATATTATTTTTACTCTCCTATTTCTTATTAAAATTTAAAAGTATTATTGCAATTATTTAATTATTATTTCGATGTAAAATGTTTGTCATAGATTGAAAAGAATGAATCTGTCTTGATATTTTCCGCATCACTTAAGCTTATCTCTTCCCACAGATCAGTGTTTAACTCAAACTGGGCATCATTTACAAAACCATCATAGTCCTCGTTAAACTGATCCTGTTCTCTCTGCTGCAGGATATTTACTTTATTCTGATCTGTTTTCTCCTGATCCATCTTTGATATACATTTGATGAAATAATATCCGTCATCGGTCTGTATCATATCAGATACCTGACCATCATTCAGATCAAATGCCGCCTGTTCTACCTTTTCAGGAAGTGTGCCCTTTGCAACATAAAGATCAGTCTGACTATCCTCACTCAGACTTGTGGCGATCGTGGCAAAATCCTCTCCTGCTGCGATTTTCTGTTTTACAGTATCGGCAGACTCCTGCCCTGTCACAAAGATTTTTTGGATATGTATCACTCTCGCGTCATCATCACTCACTTCGGTATCTACATCCTTTATCAGTGAATTGTACAGTTTCTGCGCCAGTGCATAATTCTCATATGCACTCTCCACATCGGATTTTCCAACACCCATAAAGTCTTTCTCATCATCCGAAAGTGATTTGTAATACTCCTGTGCTGCGTCTTCTACCGCTTTTGACTCATCATCCGTAAGGCTTATTTCTTTCTCCTGTGCTATCGAAACCATACAGTAAACTCTTGTGATCTCGTCGATTGACACATCCTTTATGTATTTTTCCACATCTGATGCATCATCTGTGCCAAGCAGATCCACTCCGTATTCGTTACCGTAGAGATTTTTGTAATTGCACAGATAGATCATTGCCTCTTTTACATTGCATTTCTTCTTATTTACAGACAGCACCGTATGACCGTTTGAATTGTTGATATCGAGCACGATCTCCCTGCCCCTTATGCTGCAGCCTGTAAGCAGCATCATCGATGACAGGACAACGGCAGCGGTTCTTTTAAAATATTTCATTTATTTATCCTTCCACAATGAGGAATCTTCCGCTTGGAAGAGAGAATACTTCACTCTGATCCATAAGCTCATCATCAGACATTCCGGAAATATCTGATCCTGCCTCGTCAAAGTAATCTCTTACCTCTTTGATATTCTTGCATACAACAGCCATGCAGTCCTCTAAAAACTCTTCAGCGGCTTCCGGTGTCTCTGCGACCTCCTCAGAAAAAAGCTGTGTCTGTTTCTCCAAAAATGTGTCAAGTACCTCTTCATCATATTCGTACATAGTATATTCCTCCTCGGTTATGTTACTTTTTTAATTATTATATAATAGATACCAGTCTATGCCAATACCTTTAAGCTCCTGATATAATTTTGCTACAGGAAGTCCGACAACATTGTTGTAATCTCCGTCTATCTTCTTTATATAGATAGCGCATTTTCCCTGTATGCCGTAAGCTCCAGCCTTGTCCATAGGCTCACCGCTTGCCACGTATCTGTCTATCTCCTGCTTACTCATCTCATACATGGTGACATCGGTTTTCTCGTAAAATGCATGGATACCGGCTCTGTCGTTTTCATCCATGATGACAACTGTCACACCTGTGTATACACTGTGCGTGTTGCCGCTTAACATGCGAAGCATCGTCTTTGCATCTTCCTCGTCCTTTGGTTTGCCTAATATCTTTCCGTCATATGCCACTATCGTATCTGCACCTATTATGAGCTTATCACACGGTGTGGTCACTTCTTTGTGCGCCTCATCATAAGCAGCCACCATGGATGCTATCTCAAGTGCTTTCTGTTTTGAAAGCTCGAGCACCACCTCATGCGGTATACTTGATGTGATGACTTCCTCGCCCTTTGCCGGGCATATCTCAAATTCGAGTCCCACCTGCTCTAAAAGCTCTTTTCTCCTTGGCGAACCCGAAGCCAGAATTATCCTGCTCAAATCCTTATTACCTCCTGTAATCTGAATGAATAAATCAGCTTTTCATCTGCTGTTATTTCTTTTTCTTCATCTGAAAAAATCCTGCCGAGTGCATTTGCATACAAATCAAGCTGCGTCTTATAACGATCTACAAGTTCCTGTGCCTCATTTACACGGTCAGTCTTGTAATCCAGCACAATTATACGGTCATCCTCCAGCCAGAAAACATCTATGATTCCCTGCACGAGCACTCCCTCATAGTCCATGACGAACGGCTTTTCGCGGAACAGATCTCCGCGGAGGTCTGCCTTTGCCATCCTAAGAGCTACCTCTGAAGTCACAAAATGCTCTATAATTGCCGGTTTTACAAACCTGTGCATATCCTCTGTGATCAGACCTCTTTGCAGCATATCGCTTAAGCTTTCACTTACGAATTTCTTTGCACTGCTGCCATCAGATGTATCTATATCACATATGCGTTTAAAGTCCAGACATTCCATGACACGGTGTACCGCAGTACCGCGAAGCGCGCCCGGATTTATGCCACCTGTCGTACCTGCTGCATTCTCATATTTCCTATTATTACCAGCCACTGCACTGTCATCCGCTACATTATCAGTATATACTTTATCAGCAGTTGTACTATCATCTATAGAAAGCTTCATGTCATTCATATTCATATCCAGCGCGAAAGACGGTACATACACCTCTTTCTCCTCAAGCAGAAACTCAGGGATTTCTGCCTCTTTTTCCGTGCTGTCATATTTTTCAACCATCGAATCATGCTTAAGCTCTGATACGGAATACTTGCTTTTTCTGCTGATATCTCCTGCATACGGATACTCATATAAAAAGCCTTTTGCAATGTTTTCCACAGCTTCACCGTCAGCAGATCTTATCATATCAAGCAATCTGACTCTTGCGATATCATTCTCCGCCAGCTCTGCTGCACCTCTCACCGCAAACTCGTCTGCATTTATGGTGGTAACAGTATATTTTTCCGGATAAGAAAGCATTGCCGGTATCACCCAGTCCAGATAACATCCCGCTCCCTCTCTTTGTCCGAAACTTATCGGCTGACCGTCTATAACATTTCCGCGATATTTCTCAAATGACTTCTGCGCATCAGGCAGTCCGCCTGTTAGTATAATCTTTTCTTTTGCTCTGGTCAATGCCACATAAAGTACTCTAAGCTCTTCTCCGAGTTTTTCTCTTTTTATGCGGCTTTCGATCTCTGATCGTATGAGTGATGGCCGTTTTGTCCTTGGATGGTCGGTTTTCTCCACGAGTCCGATTCCCATATCGCTGTGAATGACCATATCGTTTTTGCTCTCCGGCATGTTGAATTTTCTTCCGAGAGCCGAGACAAATACGATCGGAAATTCGAGTCCTTTACTCTTGTGGATAGTCATTATGCGAACGACATCATCATTTTCACCGGATGTGTCCGCCTCACCGTAATCTATCTCATATTTCTGCTGTACATCTATGTATCTTACGAAATGGAAAAGTCCCTTGTAACTCGTCTTTTCATAGGCTGCAGCCATCTCTATGAGCATATCTATATTCTGTCTGCGCCTGTTTCCTGCCGGCATGGCTGCCGCATACTTATAAAAACCGGTCTGCTCAAGTATCATGTAAAGCAGCTCATGTATCGAAGTATCAGGCACTGCGGCACGAAGGTTCTCATATATGCTGCTAAAATGCTCAAGCTTTTCATTTTCGTAATCCTTTTCCCTTGCCATGGCCGAAAGCACCGCCTGTGAAAAGCTTACATCCGAAAATGTAGTGCGTATCTCGGCAAGCTCCTCATCATCCAGTCCCACAATTGGTGATGAAAGCACTGCTGTCATCGGTATATCCTGAAGTGGATTGTCCAGTATTCGAAGCATTGAGAGTATCACCTGTATCTCGTAAGATGAAAAATATCCTGTATTTGACTCGACATGAGCCGGTATGCCACAGTCCTTTAACACCTCAGATACCGTATTGCCCCAGGTAGAGATACTTCTTGAGAGGATAACAATGTCTCTGTACTGCGGACTTCTAAGCTCTCCTGTCTTTTTGTCAGTGACAAGCGCGTTTTCCATCAGATCCTTTATGCGGTTTGCGATCATAAGTGCCTCTACCTGTACTTTATCGCCCTCCTCATCATCTATTATGCTCTCCAACTGCTCATCCTTAAAATCTATAAGCATAAGCTCCGGACTCATCATATCAGCACCAGACTCATCAATGGCTTTCTCATAGGATGCCCCCTTATAGAGCGCAGCGTCCTTGTCATATGCCACCTTTCCCAGATCCATAGCCATGATCTTGTAAAATATATCGTTTGCAAAATCCAGCACCTGCGCGCGGCTTCGGAAATTTTTGTGCAGATCTATCCTCTGGTGTTCACTGTCCGAAAGAGTGTAGGTGTTGTATTTTTCCATGAAAAGCTCAGGGCGCGCCATTCGGAAACTATATATGCTCTGCTTTACATCACCCACCATGAACATATTGTTTTCGCCCATCCGCTCACGCGATATAGAGCGCAGTATGTCCTCCTGCACCTGATTGCTGTCCTGATACTCATCTATCATGATCTCCTCAAAGTGCTTTGCAAACTCTTCCGCGGTATCGGTAGGCATGAGCGTATCCTCATCCACCAGTATTCTAAGGGCAAAATGCTCTATATCCGAGAAATCAAACACCCTGCGGGCAGTCTTTTTCGCCTCAAATGCATCATAAAATTCGAGTGAAAGCCTGACTATCTCATTTACAAATGGCTGCTGACTCTTTAACTGCTCGTACATAAGTTCAATCGACATGGCAAAATATGTCTTTTGTATTTTGCCAACTGTGCCCTTTGCCACGTCTCTCATATTTTTGACACGATCCTTTATCCGCTCATCTCCGTCAAATTTTCTTATAGTTGCGATCCTGCCAAATTTTATACTACTTACAAACTGCTGCAGACTGCTGTAATTTTCCTGATCGTCAAGTCCGCTAAAAAGCTCTATATCCGCAGATAATGTCTCTATATACTTTTCAAGTCCGGGTGTGTTTTCTGCCAGTTCTTTTGCCTCAAGAAGCTCCTGCTGTGCCTCTTTCAGTATCACTTTACAATAATCTGTTATCTCACTTATCACAGCAGATTTTTCAAACTCATCAAGCGAATCTGCCTCATAAAGCTTTGTAAGTCCCTCTATCCATTTCTTCGGCCATGAGCTGCTCGATGACTTGCGGTAGACCTCCTCTACCATCTCCCTTATCGCAGCGTCATTCCTTCCTTTATGATATGTGTCCACGAGAGCCAGAAATGCCTCATTATCCTGTCTCTTGTAATTTTCCTCAAAGACCTCGTTCATCACGTCCTTTAGCATGAGTGTAAGCTCTGCGCTGTCCCCGATACGAAACTCCGGATCGAGATCTATCTGCGAGAAATGATTCTGCACAACAAAAAGGCAGAACGAATCTATTGTAGTGATAAGCGCATTGTGTACGAGTGTTGCCTGCCTTTGCAGGTTCTCATTGTCAGGATCAGCCTCTTTTTTTGCTTCTATTGCCGCGCTGACACGCTCTCTCATCTCCGCGGCCGCAGCCTTGGTAAAGGTAACTACAAGCATCCTGTCTATATCAACAGGCGGCTTATCCACACTTATTCTGTTTACGATACGCTCAACAAGTACTGCTGTCTTTCCTGAACCTGCTGCCGCAGAAACAAGTATATTCCTATCGCGGTAATCTATTACTTTCTGCTGTTCACTTGTCCATTTTACTTCCATAATTACCTGCTGCCTTCCGTATCATTATTGTTCGTAACCATATTATCCATGTTTACACTGTTTTCATTCATATTTTCTCTACTATATCCTGCTCTAAAATCCGCAACGGCGTTTTCATTTCTCATATGTTCGATCACATCATCTTTTTTGCCGCCCTTAAAGGAGCGCGCACTAAAGCCCGGTATTTTTGAACCGAACCTGCATATCGACTGATACCCGCAAAACGCACAACTGTCTATCTTTTTTGTCTTTATAGGATTTACCTCTACAGCTCCGTTGTAGATATCTTTTCCTATCTCTCTCAGTTTATTTCTGGCAAATTCCGTTATCACTTCAAATTCTTCCTTTGAAGCGACCTTTGAATACGCATCCGGTGTCTGATCCTTTTTAAGCTTCACCGGTATCACATCCGAATCCTTCTCAAAATCCGCATCCATGCCCCTGTAGGCTTTTTCATCGGAATTGATAAGTCCGTCAGGCTTTAGCATACGAAGTATCATGCGGTCAATCTCTTCCTCGGAAAGTGTCTCGTCAGGACTTATATCCGTAAGATCTATCACAGGATCATCTATGTGATAATAAAGCATGCCGCCCGGCTCTACACTTACGGATGTATTGGTCTGTTTTTTCTGCTCCATGACGCCATCCATGTATACAGCAAGCTGAAGCTGTGTGCCGTAATACAGCTTTACCAGATCAAATGCGGTATTTCCCGACTTGTAATCGAGCACTTTTATAAACATCCTGCCGTCATCCGTGTAAGTATCCGTCCTGTCCACGCGGCCTTTTATGTCCACCTGCACATCACCTTCCATGTCAAGACTCTCAAAAAACGAAAACTCGAATCTCTCCGGCACAAAGCTGCCTTTTCTGATCTGCGTTGTAAGTGCCCATACTGTCTGCCTGAATATATTTTTCATGCGCTCTACCATATGGCTGTCCTGCGCTGTGTCAAAAATACCGTATCCACTGTACTCATCTATTGTCTCATCTATAGCCTCGCTGGCAAGCTCATCTCTTTTCTCATCGGACACACTAAACCAGTCATCCTGTGTATAATCCAGCTTTTTACTGTATTTTTCGAGTGCCTCATGATATATATTTCCCATATCAAGAGTTGTAAATCCACTCTCCTCACGCTCTGAAAGCCGCAGGCCATAGTTGAGGAAGTGCGCATAGGCACATCTGGCAAACTGCTCAAAACGTGTGATGCTTCCAACCATATGTCTGCCGTATATACTTTTTGCTATATTTTTGCTGATCGCATCCTTTGAATAATGCTCGTATCTTGCTTCAATTATCCTATCTATCGCATTTTTGGTACTTACACCGCTTTTATACAGTGCTGCCGCTATCTCGCACCACTTATCATCTATATCCGCACAAAGCAGATAGTCAAGTGCTGACTGCTCACTTGTAAGATCTGCGATCTGCTCCACATCCTCTATCTCATTTACACTAAGCTTTGGGAACATATTTTTTAGCACTCCGATAAGGTATGATGGCTGTGCGGCTTTTCCGTCACCATCCAGTCTGCTGTAGCTTATGAAAAGCTCCTGCGCAGGCTTTGTCATGCTAAGATACAGATAAAATCTCTGTATAAACGACTGCTCTCTTGCTCCCGGAGCCAGCTCTATATCCATTTCCTTAAGAGTCTCTCTCTCATACTGTGAGATAATGCCGCCCCGCGATGCAGCCTTTGGCACGCTTCCGTCATTTACCCCGATAAAAAACATCACCTTTATATCGCTAAGACGGGTTCGTTCTATATCACCTATGGTTACCGTATCGTATCCCGGTGGGATCACGGCTACCTCTGCCGCATCAAGTCCCGCATCAAGTATCTCCACGAACTCTTCTGTTTTCATGTGCTCATCACCTAGAAGGGCTATGTATTTCTCAAAGAGCTGCATTACTATCTTATATATCTGTCCGTACTCTTTTGATCTCGTCTGCATGCCGGCATCGAGGAATTCCTGCTCTTTTGCAGCAAGCTTTACCCCCACCTCAAGTTTTACCGTAAGCTCATATATTGATATGCAAAAATCACGTACAGTGCTGCTTTTATCATGAAAAGCTGCATAAACCGGAGACAAAAGACCAGCTATATACTCACGCTGCTCATTTATCTTATCAAGATCGTATGCACTTTTCTGCCGCGGTATCCTCGTCCACAGCTTATCCCATGCACCTTTGCCCCTTATGCCGGTCGCAAGCAGATAGTTTTCGAGCACATCTATATCCTGCTGCGAAAGCTCCGTAAATCCGCATCTAAGGAAACGAAGCACCGACTCTGCGGAATAGTTCTGCAATTCGATATCGGGTATAGATCTGATAAACTCGATAAACGGATGGAAAAGTATCTCCTGTGTGGTATCCATGAAATACGGTATATTGTATTTTGCGAATATCGACTCCACATAATTGTCATACGCGCTCACATCACCGGTAACTACCGCAATATCCCTGTACTTAAGTCCCTGTTTTCTGACCAGCTCACTGATCCTTCTGGCTGCAAGAGTAAGCTCCTGCTTTGGATCCCGCAGACTGTCGATATGTATGGTTTCCATATCCTCTGTATATATGGCGCGCTTTTTTCGAAACAGGTTCTGCTCCATAAAAAGCAGCTCTTTTTTGTCTTTTAATCTGTAGTTTTCCTCAAGTATTACCGGCTCTTCCACCGATACTTTAAGGAAATCCGCCATATCCATGAGCGATCTTATAGTCTTTTTAGGCATGTCAAAAAGCTCATGCATACCACGGCTGTGGTACATATCCTCACGGCTGTCTATGGTCAGTGTCACATATATCTTCTGCGATATGACAAAGAGCTTTTTCATAAGCTGGTTCTGTATAGGTGTAAAGCCTGTAAACTCATCAAACGCTATGACAGCGTTTTTTAGAATTGCTGACTCGTGCGCCACATCACAGAGTACATTTAATATCTCCTCTGCCGTGATATACCTTTCCTGCATGAATTTCTCAAACTCATCATACATGACAAGCACATCCTTTAGCTTGCCACACAGTGACTCTGATAGTCTGCCGCTCTCTATATATCCCCTCAGGTCATCCGGCTTTATATTGTACTGCACCAGCTCTGAGAGAAGTGATTTTACCTCACTTATATATCCGATGCGGTTCATATTTCGTCCCATGACACCGAGCTCATCCGCCTTATCCTGTGCTATTTTCCGAAGCACCAGATTTTTTCCGGTTTCCTCCAATGCTTCCAGCGTGCCTATGCCAAGCTCATCAAACACACGGTATGCCAGACGCTTGAAACTTAGCACATCGATATTCATTATTGCTTTATTTTCAGACAGATCCACGAGCTTTCGCTGTGTCTGCATCGTAAACTGTTCCGGCACTATGACCAGATAGTTGTCCCTCGGGTGTGCCTTTGCCTCTTTTACTATCCTGTTAAACAGATATTCTGTTTTTCCGCTTCCTGAATTTCCTATGATAAATTGTAATGACATTAAAAAAACTCCATGATCTAATCACTGATATTGATATCGTAATTATACCATGAAGTCTTTTTTTATTAAATCACTAAAACTTCCCACATATACGCTTTATTTCCTTACTCTTAGTGGTGGAAAAGTCTGATTCCTGTAAAGCTCATTACCATACCGTATTTATTA
>CAVABC010000054.1:0-21599 GCA_963586665.1 Acutalibacteraceae bacterium | reverse complement strand
ATATTCTGGCTTATGGCATTGCATTTTGCAGGAAACGGTGCAAGGTGATCGGAGAAATCTTGAAATAATATAAATAAAAAGACTTTCAAATGTAGATAATATGTTTATGATTTCTTATCTTGTCCACCACATGACCTCTTGATTGTCCAGCCATAGACCATTATACTGTCCTTATTAAGAGAAAAGGACAGCATATTTTTATCAGAGAGGATGGAAGCATTTTTCTCTTTTATTATAAGTGGAATAGAGCTTCCACCTGTATTGGCTGATAAAAAGGCACTTATCACGATGCTATGGGATACGCTGTGGCTGGAGCTGCGCTTATTGTCCGTACAAAGAAAAACTAAAAAGTTATATTGTCATTTGAGAAAGATTTGAGCACCTGCAATACACCGTTCTCCCAATAAGGGGCACAGGTATGTTTGGCTGCTGATATGACCTCGGGGCGGGCATTGGCTACTGCGTAGCTGGTGCCTGCATTTTTTAGCATTTCTATATCATTTAAGTTGTCACCGAAACAGCATACCTCGTCAGGCAGCAGACCGAATTTGTCCATCAGGTAGGAGACTGCTGTCCATTTGCTGACACCGAGGGCATTACAGTCTACCCATTCTTTTCCGGCAGGAGCGATATGAGATACCTCCTCCCATGCCGGGATAAAGTGCGGTGAGCACAGTTCCTCGCATTTATTTGGATGATAAACGGTAAATTTTATTATGTCCTCTCCGGAGAACTTTGTGATATCGTCTACCTCACGCATTTCGAATCCATAGGAATCCCTTAGTCGGTGGAAGATAGGGCTGCCGCCATCCTCCGCATAGCACAGGTCTGGTGTGGCAGCAAAATAATCACAGGAAGGGAGTTCATCTCTTACCATTTTGCACATGCCTTTCCAAAGCTCTGCTTTCATCGGATATGTTTTTAATATCTCATTAGGGGTACGGATTACGGTACCGCCATCGGTGATGTATAGAAGTTTGTGCTTGATCGGAGCAAAGAGCTTCTTTTCACTTGAAAACTGTCTGCCCGAACACACTACAAATATTATTCCTTTATCTATGAGACGGTCGATGACTGACATATACTCAGGATCTATGAGCAGAGTGCCGTCCTTTACCAGAGTTCCGTCTATATCGGTTGCTATTAATTTTATCATTATTTTATCTCCCTGTTTGATTATGTTATGATGTATTGGCGGTTATAGCTTAAAATCTATCTATTATCACATTACTTATGCATATAAGCTATATAATGATATGAGGGGCAAAATACCTTTTGACCCTTTAACCATATAATTATAAAAAAATAAAATCACATGCGCAAGGGCATGCAGCGACTTTATTTTGATTTTTCGAAGAATTGGTATTTCAAAAATAGCCCAAATCGTGATATACTTATCGCATTCACACGCATACCCGGTTGTTACTGCAGGGATATGCGGCACAGGATTAAGGAGTATAAATATGTTATCAGTAATAGAAAAAGTAAATGACGTGGTAAACAATTTCATCTGGGGAGTTCCTGCGATGATATGTATTATCGGTGTCGGATTGTTCTTAAGCATCAGGACGAATTTTCTTCAGATCAGGAAATTTCCATATGCCATGAAAGTCACACTCGGCAGAATGTTGAAAAAAAGAGAGACATCGGACGGAGCACTCACACCGTTTCAGGCAGTGTGTACTGCACTTGCGGCTACTGTTGGTACAGGAAATGTGGCAGGAGTAGCGGGAGCTATTGCCATAGGTGGCCCGGGAGCGGTATTCTGGATGTGGATATCAGCTCTGCTTGGCATGTGTACGAAGTTCTCAGAAGTTACACTGGCTGTACATTTCCGTGAGAAGAATGCAGACGGTGATCTCGTAGGTGGTCCTATGTACTATATTAAAAATGGACTTAAGAAACACTGGCACTGGCTGGCATATCTTTTTTCTGCATTTGGTGTGCTCACGGTTTTCGGCACGGGAAATGCAACACAGGTAAACACCATAACAACAGCCATTGATTCAGCTTTATATAATTACAATATAATTTCAAAGGACGCTGCATCGACACTTAATCTGGTTATCGGAATAGTGCTTGCAGTACTTATCGCAATGATCCTGCTTGGCGGCATCAAGCGTATAGGACAGGTTACGGAAAAGCTTGTACCATTCATGGCTATCATGTATATCCTTTTGGCACTCGGCGTGGTCATCATCAATTTTAGATCCATTCCTGCAGTGTTTGGCTCTATAATAGAGGGAGCCTTCAATCCATCGGCTGTGACAGGTGGTGCAGTGGGAAGTTTCTTTATGAGCATGAAAAAGGGTGTTTCAAGAGGTATCTTCTCAAATGAGGCAGGACTTGGAACAGGTTCTATCGCACATGCCTGTGCAGATACGAGAAAGCCTGTAAAACAGGGATTCTTTGGTATATTTGAGGTGTTCGTGGATACGATCGTCATTTGCACACTTACAGCACTTGTCATACTGTGCAGCGGTGTGTCTGTAGGATATGGAGAGGCAGCAGGCGCAGAGCTTACGATCAGCGGATTTACATCTGTATATGGTGGCTGGGTTTCTATCTTTACCGCTGTTGCGATGTGCTGTTTCGCATTTTCCACTATCATCGGCTGGGGACTTTACGGCACCAGATGTATAGAGTTTTTATTTGGAACAAAGGCAAACAAGCCATTTATGGTAGTGTATGCGCTGGTTGCTATTGTTGGAGCTACAATGAACCTTGGACTGATGTGGAGCATTGCAGAGACTTTCAACGGTCTGATGGTCATTCCGAACCTTATCGCGGTATTCCTGCTTTCAGGAGTAGTTGTCAAACTCGTAAAAGAATATTTTGCGGGTGAAGGCGCAGAAGCAAAGTAAAATAAATTGTACTATAAATTGAATTGTAACATTTTATTCATTGCAAGTTTTTGAATGGTATTGTATCATAGTAATACTGGCTTCACCTTTAATGCGTTGAAGCAATGAAAAGTAAGGGGACGTTATTTACTATGATAGTATCACTTATTGAGAAAGTTTATTCTTTTTTGTGGGGAGATCTGATACACATTCCGTTGCCGGGTGGTGGAAGTGTGGGGATCTCTCTGCTCATAATTCTTTTGATCCCGACCGGGATTTATTTCACCATAAGGACAAGATTTTTACCCGTAAGGCTTTTTCCTGACATGGTAAAGGCTCTGACAGGCAAAAAAGAAAATAAGGACAGCTTATCCACGTTTCAGACACTCATTGTCTCGACCGCTACGAGAGTCGGCATGGGAAATCTTGTTGGAGTTGTTGCAGCCATATCCGTAGGTGGTGCGGGTGCAGTTTTCTGGATGTGGGTAACTGCCATCATCGGTTCATCTACAGCCTTTGTTGAGGCAACACTGGCACAGCTTCACAAGGAGCCTGATCCACTGTACGGAGGCTACCGTGGAGGTCCGGCATATTACATACATCATTACAGTGAAGAAAAGTCCGGCAAAAAGAAAAAACATGTAATTATAGCTGTTTTGTTTGCCATATCGGGACTGATCTGCTGGTGCGGTATCAGCCAGGTTATCAGCAATTCCGTTACATCATCCTTTAAAAATGCGTTTGGCATACCACCTCTTTATACCACTATAATCCTTGTGGCAGTTGCCGCTGTCATAGTGCTCAGGAAAAATGCCACGGTAAGGGTGCTTGATATAATAGTGCCGATCATGGCGGTGTGCTATTTTGCGATAACAATATTTATCATCATTAAAAACATTGGCATGATGCCATCAGTGTTTGCAAGGATTTTTGAGGAAGCTTTCGGTATCAGACAGGTGGCTGCGGGCGGTTTTGGCGCAGTACTCATGAACGGTGTAAAAAGAGGACTTTTCTCAAACGAGGCAGGTTCAGGCTCTGCTCCGTGTGCGGCAGCAGCGGCTGAATGCGACGCACCTGTAAAGGCAGGACTTACACAGGCTCTCGGGGTATTCATAGATACGATAGTGATATGCAGTTGTACGGCAATGATCATGCTCACCGCTCCGGAAAGTGTAGTGGCAGGAAAAGAGGGCATGGATCTGCTGCAGTCAGCAATGAAGTATCACCTTGGGGATTTTGGAGTTATATTTATAGCGGTTACGCTGTTTTTGTTCAGCTTTTCAACATTCCTTGGTATACTGTTTTATGCGAGAAGCAATGTTGCATACCTGTTCGGAGATAACTGGCTGTCACAGACCTTGTACAAGGTACTGGCACTTGTGATGCTTTTCATAGGCGGTATCGCGGCATACACCTTTGTATGGGATCTTGGTGATGTGGGAATCGGTCTTATGACGATATTTAATACCGGTATACTCTATCTGCTGGGTGGACAGGCGATAAAAGAGCTGCGCAAATTTGAGGACAGTAAAGCGGCAGATAAACGTTGAAAATAAAAGTAAAAAAATGCAATAAATTAAATCAGGAATTAAAATATTGATTTAAAATAATACAGAAATCAGGAGAATTATAAAATATGAAAAGAGAATCCTTTAAATCACGTCTCGGATTTATACTGGTCAGTGCGGGATGTGCTATAGGCATAGGAAATGTCTGGCGTTTTCCGTATGTGGTAGGTCAGAACGGTGGCGGTATATTTGTTCTGTTTTATCTGATATTTCTGGTAGCCATGGGGCTTCCGGTACTTACAATGGAGCTTGCTGTAGGGCGCGCCAGCAGAAAAAGTGCCGTAATGGGTTACAAGGCTCTTGAAAAAGAGGGAAGCAAATGGCATATTCACGGCTGGGTGGCGATATTCGGCTGTTATATGCTTATGATGTATTACACCACGGTTTCAGGCTGGATGGTTACATATTTCTTTAAATTCTTAAAGGGTGATTTTACATTAGGGATGAATGCGGATGACACTGCGGCTGTATTCAGTGGTCTGCTAGCTGATCCAAAGCAGATGGCATTCTGGATGATAGTTACGGTAGTACTTGGATTTTTTGTGTGCAGCCGCGGATTGCAGAACGGACTTGAGAAGATAAGTAAATTTATGATGAGTGCGCTGCTTTTACTTATTATAGTGCTTGCAGTACACAGCCTGACACTTTCAGGTGCAGGAGATGGAGTAAAATTCTATCTCGTACCAAATATGGATACGGTTTCGGAAGTCGGTCTTAAGAATGTTATAACAGCCGCCATGAATCAGGCATTTTTCACTTTAAGCCTTGGAGTGGCTGCAATGGAGATATTCGGAAGCTATATGGGTAAGGAGCACACTCTTGCGGGAGAGGGTGCGAAAATATGTGCGCTTGATACATTTGTGGCTATCATGTCAGGTCTTATCATTTTTCCGGCATGCTTCAGCTACGGTGTGGAGGTCGGAGCAGGTCCGAGCCTTATATTTATCACGTTGCCGAATGTGTTTGTAAATATGGCAGGAGGCCGCATATGGGGATGTCTTTTCTTCCTTTTTATGACTTTTGCGAGCTTTTCAACCGTTATCGCGGTGTTTGAAAATATCATGTCGTTTGCCATAGATATGTTTGGCTGGAGCAGAAAGAAGGCTGCGCTTGTAAACGGAGTGATAATACTTATTGCGAGCCTTCCGTGTGTGCTTGGATACAATGTATGGAGCAGCCTGCACCTCATAGGCGGCAGGGATGTGCTTGACAGTGAGGACTTTATAGTAAGTAACCTTCTGCTTCCGATAGGATCGCTTATCTATCTGCTTTTCTGCGTCACAAAGTGGGGCTGGGGATTTGATAAGTACATAGACGAGGCAAATACAGGAAAAGGACTTAAGATTTCAAAGAAACTTAAGCCGTATTTCCAGTTTATACTGCCGCTTTTGATCCTGTTTATTCTTATACAGGGATTGATATAGTAAATTAGAAAGTTTGAACAAAAACAAAAATCAGAAAATGAGACAGGAGAGTGTAAAACATGTTAGATCAGAATACATTTATAGAGACAGTGCAGAGCGTGGCTGAGATCATCCGTACATCAGCAGAGCCGATAAGCCGCGAGGAAATCATGTCATATTTTAAGGATATGGAGCTTAATAAGGCACAGGAGGATATGGTATTTGAGTTCCTCATCACTCCGCATGAGGACACACAGCCGCAGGATGAGGATACGCAGAAAATTGCATCTGATTATGAAGATGAGACACTTGAGAGTGATATTCCAAACAACGTTATCTACTCTGAGGGAGATCCGATGGATACCTTGGCAGGTGGAAAAAATACAAAAGAGAAGTCGGCAAAAGTGAACAAGACTGGAAACGATGATAAGTCGGCAGATGGTATTTCGGAAGATACAGATGAGAGCGATGATGAACTCGATATAGACGAGGACAGCCTCATCCCGGATTCTCCTATGTTTAAGATGTACATTGAGGAGCTTGAGGAGATCCCTGACTACACAAAGGCAGAGCAGGATGATATGTACAAAAAGCTGCTTTCGGGTGATGAGAGTGTGATACACACTATCTCAAATTTCTGGCTTAAAAGTGTACTTGCCATGGCAAAGAAGCTTGCTGTTACATCCGAGGGCTTTGAGGATGTAGTGCAGGAGGGAAACATGGGACTTTTCATGTGCCTTACCGAGCTTTGTGGCAGTGGGGACGATATTGATGTGGAAAAAGAGCTTCTTGATGCCATAGAGGAGTCTATGAAAGCATGTATCAGAGAGCAGACAGGCGAGGATGAGAGTGAAAATTCCGTTGTTGGAAAGGTATCGCTTGTAAACCGCGCTGTAGAGCAGCTTAAGAGTGAAAAAGGCAAGGAGCCAAGCATTAAAGAGCTTTCAGATTACACAAGTGTGGATGAGGAGGAACTTGCGAACCTGCTTGAGCTTATAAAGAAAGCTGATGTCGAGAAGAATAAACAGGACAATAATTAAATCCTGAATAACTAAAAAGCGCATAAAAGGAGAAGGATGATTATGAACAAAAATCATTTTGCAATCACACCTCCTATGGGGTGGAACAGCTTTGACTATTACGATACGACAGTCAACGAGGAAAATGTAAAAGCAAATGCCGATTATATGGCAGCCCATCTCAAACAGTTCGGATGGGAGTATATCGTAGTGGATATCGAGTGGTATGCATATGGTGCAGGAAGCAGACGCGCGGAGTATCAGTATATCCCGTTTGGAAAAGTGGCTATGGATGAGTACTCAAGGCTTATTCCATGTGAGGAGCGTTTTCCGTCAGCAAAAGACGGAGCCGGTTTTAAGCCGCTTGCAGACTATGTTCACAGTCTCGGGCTTAAGTTCGGTATACATATCATGAGAGGAATACCGCGTATAGCGGCTCATCTTGGTACAGCCGTAAAAGGCACGGACGCTACTGCATCAGACCTTGCAAATGCATACTCGATCTGTCCGTGGAACCCGGATATGTACGGAGTGGATGTGACAAAAAAGGATGCGCAGCTTTACTATGATTCTATTATGGAGCTGTATGCATCCTGGGGAGTTGATTTCGTAAAATGTGATGATATCTGCCGCTATGATTCAGATACAGCAGAGCAGGAGATCATCATGCTTCACAATGCTATCCTTAAGTGTGGCAGACCTATAGTGCTCAGCCTCTCACCGGGACCTGCTATCGCAGAAAAATCATGGATATACGAAAAATATGCAAATATGTGGCGCATCACGGATGATATGTGGGATAAATGGGAGCATATAGTAAATATGTTTGACCGCTGCGAGGTATGGCAGAACCATGTTTCACAGGGCTGTTATCCTGACTGTGATATGCTTCCTGTGGGAGTGCTCGGAAAAGGCTTTGATGATGAGCGAATGTCAAATCTTACACCTGATGAGCAGCACACACTTATGACGCTATGGTGTATTTTCCGTTCACCGCTTATGATTGGCACAGATCTGCCGCAGCTTGACGAAGCGACACTGGCACTGCTTACAAACGCAGATGTACTTCGCGTACAGATGCACAGCCACGGGGCAAGACAGGTAAGGCGTGACGCAAACCATGCCGTATGGGCATCTGTGGATGATGAGACAGATGATATTTACGTGGCTTTGTTTAATCTTGATGAAAAAGAGAACACTATTTCGGTATCTACAGAAGAGATAAAAGAGAGTCTTATGTATGCAACAGGTGTTGATTGCGATAAAATAGCACGGATATTAAATGCTGATATAATAAATGCGACGGAACTTTGGAGTAAAGAGGAATGTAAGATTACAGACAAAGAGCTTAATTGTACTGTGGCAGCTCATGGGGCGCGTATATACAGGCTGTTGCATTATTGAACTGAACACACACGGAGGCAGAAATGGAAATGTCATTGAAAGAAAAGATTTTTAACATCATACAGATAGGTGACAAGAGTAACAAACTGAGCCGCCTGTTTGATATTTTTATCACAGTAACGATAATATCAAACATCATGGTCACATTTCTTTTGACCTTTCAGCAGCTTAAGTTTCTGTTTCCGTTTTTTAAGGTGATAGAGTATGTCACCGTGATCATATTTTGTGCGGAGTATATCTTAAGGATATGGACGGCAGAGCTTTTGTATCCGGGAATGAGACGCTTTAAGGCAAGGCTTAGGTTTTTGGCATCGTTTGACGGTATAGTGGATTTTCTTACGATAGTACCCGTTTTCTTCCTGTCGGGGTTTGTGATATTCAGAATGCTTCGCGTGGCACGTATTTTCCACCTGTTCAGACTCAATGCGAAATACGATTCCTTTAATGTCATAACGACAGTACTTTACGAGAAAAGAAATCAGATCATATCGTCTGTTTTTATAGTGTTTATCCTCATGCTTGCGAGCAGTCTTTGCATGTATAGCGTGGAACACGATGCACAGCCGGAAGTATTCCGCAATGCATTCAGCGGTATATGGTGGAGCATGTCCACACTGCTTACGGTAGGCTATGGTGACATCTATCCGATCACCACGCTTGGACGAGTCATGGCGATATGCATAGCATATCTCGGTGTCGGGGCTGTTGCCATACCGACTGGTATCATAAGTGCCGGTTTTGTCGAGCAGTATCAGAGAAAAAGCAGTATCACCAATGTAAGGGATGCGGATATAAAAGAGATAGCAGAGATATTTGTTGACAGGCATTATGCAGGAAAGACAATAGAGGAGGTCGAGGAGGAGGACAACATAAAGATATTCCTCGTGCTCCGCGATGATCTGTCTATTTTGCCGCAGAAGGATACAACGCTTAAACTAAAAGACATTATTGTGCTCAGATCTTCTAATGAAACAGCCTAAAAATATAGCAGATACCAGTGTCATAATAAAAAAGTTGTCATATATTAAACCATACCGGAATATATGAAATGGAGGAAAATTATATGGCACGATTTACCAATCAGGCACAGCTTCGCTACGGCAATTCCGTAGCCAATTCGAATATAGCAGTAGGAGAAATCTTAGAGGTGCTCTCCGTTACAAAAACAGCAGTCAGAAAGAACTACACGACAGATGATACTGTCACATACGTGATAAGCATCGTAAACAGCGGAAGTACAGCAATAACAGGGCTGACCTTATCCGATGATCTGGGTGCGTACACTTTTAACACAGGCACACTCACACCTCTTGGCTATGTGGACGGAACTATTAGATATTATACAAACGGCACATTACAGACAGCACCGACAGTGACAGCAGGTCCACCGCTTACAGTAACAGGCATAAGCGTTCCGGCAGGCGGCAATGCCACTATCGTATACGAGGCTGCTTTAAATGAGTTTGCACCTCAGGGACTTGAGGCTGGCATTACAAATACAGTGACAGTAAGCGGCACAGGCATCACACCGATCACCGCAGAGGAGACAGTAAACGCGCTTGCAGCTCCAAGGCTTACTATCACAAAGTCTGTAAGTCCGGTTCCTGTCACAGAAAACGGTACACTGACATATACGTTTACCATCCAAAACTACGGCAGTGTGGCAGCCACAGCGGATACAGGAGTAGTGATCACGGATACCTTTGATCCGATCCTTAGAAACCTCACCGCTTCGTACAATAACGCAGCGTGAACAGAGACTACCGACTACACTTACAGCGAGACAACAGGACTTTTTGGCAGTGTGGCAGGAAATATCACGGTTCCGGCAGCGACATATACACAGGATTCCACAACAGGAGCATGGGTGGTAGATCCGGGTGTCGGCACACTTGTCATCACAGGAACTGTATAAAAAATGAATAAACTTTAAGATTTGATTAAGTGCCCCCTATTTTGTTGAAAACATCTTAAAAAAACGATAAAATGTTTTTAAAAGATGTAGGGCAAGGGGGATAAAAATGAATAATGCACAGTTAGTCATAGATGAAGTAAAAAAGGCAGTAAAAGGCAAGGATGATTGCATCCAAAAAGCTTTTGCTGCCTTTTTAGCAGGTGGACATATATTGATAGAGGATGTTCCGGGAGTGGGAAAGACGACACTTGCGGTGGCATTTTCAAAAGCTATGTCTTTAGATAATCACAGGGTACAGTTTACACCGGATGTACTGCCGGCAGACATACTTGGGTTTTCCATGTATGAAAAGCTCACAGGACAGTTTACATACCATCCGGGAGCAGTGATGTGCAATCTGTTTCTGGCAGATGAGATAAACAGGACAAGCCCAAAGACACAGTCGGCACTTCTTGAGGTCATGGAGGAGGGAAGCGTGACGGTGGACGGTGTAAGCCGCAGAGTGCCTGATCCGTTTATAGTCATGGCAACACAAAATCCAAAGGGCAGTGCCGGTTTTCGTGCATGACAATATATACTCATATATCGTTTATCTGATGCAGGCTACAAGGGATAATCAGTATATAGAGCTTGGCGTAAGTCCCCGTGGAACGATCGCGTGTACGAAGATGACAAAGGCATATGCATTCCTTGAGGGCAGGGATTATGTCGTGCCTGATGATGTGACAGCGGTTTTTGCAGATGTGGCAAAGCACAGGATAGTGCTTAATACAAGAGCGAGAGTATCACATGTGACTGAGGAGGCTGTGCTGGAGGAGATAGTAAAGCAGACAAAACAGCCTTCGACATATATGGAAAAGGCGGGATATCGTGGTTAATATTATACTGTGGATCGTTGCGGCAGCAGTCACCTTTTATATGTCGATGATATACGGAAATAAGGCTATTGCACTGCTTGGCTTTTTCGAGCTTATTTTCCTGCTGGTATCGTTTATATATCTTTTGATCAGGCGAAAAGGCATAAAGGCTTACATAGAAGTGCCGGTTGCCATGACCGAGCAGGGGCAGAAGGTAAGGGTGCGGCTTTCTAACAGCCTGTATGATACAAGCGGTATAAAGGTAAAGTACCTCGTAAGTGCGACCAACAATCTGACCGGGGAAAAGACAAAAAAGTGGTTTTCAAAGGATGGAGACTATCTGTATACCACACAATATTGCGGCAACTATGAATTTATACTTAAAAAAATAAAAATATATGATTTCACAGGAATTTTCCATGTGAATAAGAAAATAGGCCAGTCGGTAAATGTCGAGGTAATACCTGAGATCACAGAGGTGCCTGTAAGGATCACGGACGCAGTGCGCAACTTCTTTGGTGATGCTGATATATATGATGATTTCAGACCGGGATACGATCTGGCGCAGCATGCTGTATATGGCAGGAATAGGCGCGATAATGGGTATATGCGTTTTTGCATTTAAGCCGCTTGCCAATACACTTGCAGATCAGAAGCCAAAGATGCTTGCGTATCAGAAAGATCTTGAGGCGGATATCAAATCGCTTTTTATATCAAACAGGGATATACAGGATGGAACCGTAACCAACAACTATCCAAACTACAGAGACAAAGTCGTGATGACTGTGGAAACGGATTATATGCCGAACGGAAATATGTATCTGAGAAGCTATTACGGTGACAGATATGTGAATGGCAAGTGGAACCGGACCGCGGATTTTAGCAGTATAAGTAGTGATTATTCCAATGCCTCACAGTTGGCTGCAAAAGAAAATGAGATCGGCTTTTCATCCTACTACTGGAGGGAATATGACAGTGAAAACAGCCCTGCGGATATGGAATGTACTATAACCACAAAGGATATGAAAACGGAGTATGCATATGTGCCTTACGGTATCAATCCGTCAACGCTAAAAGCAGACAGTGGTGTGAAAATTTCCGGGGACTATATCATTAAAAAGAATACAGATGATGATAAAGTGACTGTATCAGCGATTGATACGGCATTTTTTGACGGAGATATAGAAAAGTCAGTTCTGATGCCTGACCAGTGTGCAGCGGAAAACAGTGTTTTTTATCAGGAATACAATGATTTTGTGCGAGATAATTATATAGGAGCACCTAAGGCTGATGGAATAGTAAAGCAGTATGCAGAAATGATCTCCAGTATATCAGGCGTATCCAGAGATGAGCTGTATAGCAATGAAGATATAGGAAAAGTCAATGAGAAAAGGATACTGGCAGCCACGTATGTTCAGGAATTTCTCACGTCAAAGGATTTCAAATACAGCAAAAATCCACCGTCAGCCAATGGAGGGGATATAGTGGAGAACTTTCTTGCAAACAGTAAGCAGGGCTTTTGTGTGCATTATGCATCGGTAGGCACTATGCTGCTTCGTCAGATGGGATGTCCTGCGAGATATATCAGCGGATATGTGACAAAGAAAAGCAGTTTTAAAGAAAACGGAAATGGCGGATATATAAGCAATGTAAAGGATTCACAGTCTCATGCGTGGGTGGAGATATATCTGGAGGATTTCGGATGGATACCTGTAGAGATGACACCGGGATATTTTGTAGCATCAGATAATGGTACTTGAGATATGGAAGAAAACCCTTCCTACGTTATGAGAGGGAAGGATTTTTCTGTGATAGAAGCACCGCTGGCATTGAGTTCATTAGTATGACAGAAAAATAGTCATACATCTTTGCCTTATCACGTTTTTCAGGGTGCTGGAACAAGTCGATAAGCATACCGGCAACTGCTTCAGTATAGAAATTGCATAAAAATTCTTTGAAATCATCGGAGATATCAACGTTAAGATCATGGGCGTAATCGCTTATGATCTTTTCTATTATTCCGATAAAATCCTGATAGAGGAAACGTTTTAACTCATCGCGTCCTACAGAGTCATAAATGCAGTTTAAAAAGTAAGAATTGTCAGATACATAATCCACTACAAAATTAAACACATCTTTATAGTCTACAAGCAGGTCAAACTTCTTTACCACCTCAAAAGCCTCCTGCTCGAGCATCCATTTTAGCAGCCCGTATATATCCTCAAAATGATAATAAAAAGTCTTTCTGTTTATGTTACATTCCTTTATAAGCTCGCTTATAGTGATCTTTGAAAAAGGCTTATGCCTCATACATTCTTTTAAGGCATCGCACAAAGCCTGTTTGGTTCTGAGAGAATTTTCTTCGTGTGTCATATCCGTGTATCCTCACTGTTTATATTGGTTTTCATACCTGATATTTTAATATATTTTGCCGGTTTATAAAAGTATTTTCCGCAAATTTATACCACAAATGGGTATGATTTGTCCGTATTTACACATTTGAGCCGATTTGTCCGTGGTATGTATTAAAAAAACTTCATATAATCAATTCGAAATCGGAGGTGAGCAGATGGAAACAAAATATGATGTGGAGATGACGGTTCCGCTTGGAATCCGAAAAGGTGCGATGACCTTTATTCAGGAAAAGGGTAAAGTAAGCGGCACTTTTGAGATACTCGGAAGCGTCACGGAATTTAAGGGCAGGATAAACCAGGATGAGTTTATCGTGGAAGGTGTTTTACAGACTGCGGTCAGAGGGATTGAGTACAGCGGGTACGGAAAGATCACGGATGACGGCATAGAGATAAAGCTCATCAGCGATGACAACACGTATAAAATAAAAGGAAGGAAAAAGGTGATATGAGAAAATTTTATAGCTGGATAGTAGATCATCCAAAACTTATTATTTCAATATTTGCGATAGCATTTGTGGTATGTGCTGTCTGCAAGTCATTCGTATCGGTTGACTATGATATGAATGATTATCTGCCCAAGGACAGTGCATCGACTGTGGCACTTGATCTGATAGATGAGGAATTTGGAAGCGGCATACCAAATGCCAGAGTCATGATAGAGGATGTAAGCATACCCGAGGCATTTGAGTGCAAAGCTCAGTTAGAGGACATAAAGGGTGTGACTGACGTAACGTGGCTCGATGATGTCGTTTCGATCAATGCACCGCTCGAGACACAGGACAGCAGTGTGGTTGAAAATTATTACAAGGACGGCAATGCGCTGTTTTCGGTAACAATAGCTGAGGACGATATCATATCGGCAGTAAATGACATAAGCAATCTGATCGGTGACGATAACGCGATGGAGGGCAGTGCAGTATCGACAGCAACAGCCACACAGAGCACGGTTTCAGAGATCACAAAGATCGCAGCGATCGCGGTAGCATTCGTATTTTTCGTGCTGCTTATAACGACTACTTCATGGGTTGAACCGCTTATCGTAATGGTAGGACTTGGAGTTGCAATCATCATAAATGCCGGAAGTAATATCATATTCGGGGAAATATCATTCGTAACAAATGCAGCCGGAAATATATTACAGCTTGCGGTATCCCTCGATTATTCGGTATTTTTGCTTCACAGATTTACGGAGTGCAGAAAAGAGCATGAGAATACAAAGGCAGGAGCAAAAGAGGCTATGGTCGATGCGCTTTGCATGTCAACCACATCGATACTCTCAAGCGGACTTACGACAGTAATCGGTTTCCTGGCACTGTGTCTGATGCAGTTTAGGATCGGACCGGATCTTGGAAGAGCACTTGCAAAAGGTATAGCCTTAAGCCTTATATCAGTATTCGTTTTCATGCCTGTATTTATTCTGGCAACCTACAAATGGATCGACAAGACAGAACACAGACCGTTCATGCCGAAATTCATGGGCTTTGGTAAATTTATAACAAAGGTAATGATACCGATGGTTGTGGTATTTGTGATCGCCATTGTACCGTCTTATCTGGCATCAAACTCAAACAGCTTTACCTACGGAGCATCAAAGATATTCGGACCTGAGACAAAGCTTGGAGCGGACACTGAAAAGATAGAGAGCATATTCGGAAAGAGCGATACATATGTGCTCATGGTTCCAAAAGAAGATAAGGAAACGCAAAAGGAACTGTCTGACGCACTGCACGACATTCCGCAGATAACAGGCATCATTTCATATGTAGATACTGTAGGAGTGGAGATACCGGAAAGTTACCTCGATGAGGAAACTTACTCAAAGCTCTGTTCGGATAAATACACCAGAATGGTCATCTCGGTAGACGCAGAGTACGAGGGAGAGGAAACCTTTGACCTCGTAAAACAGATAAGAGACACCGCACAGGATTACTTCCCGGATGAGTGGTATCTGGCAGGTCAGGGAATTTCAACCTATGATCTTATGGATACGATCACAGCAGATATGGTAAAGGTAAATCTCGTGGCGATAGCAGCAGTATTTATCGTACTTGTACTTACGATGAAATCGCTTGTACTTCCGGTAATACTCGTGCTTGGAATAGAGACAGCGATATGGATAAATCTCTCAATACCATATTTCATGGACAGCATGATATTCTACATCGCATACCTTATCATAAGCTCAATACAGCTTGGCGCGACTGTAGATTATGCGATACTTCTGACGGACAGATATAAAGAGATGCGCCAGACTTACAACAAAAAGGATGCAGTTATAAACACTATTTCAGCGGTTTCAGTTTCCATACTGACATCGGGAAGTACACTTACAGTAGTAGGATTTTTACTTGGAAAAATATCGACACACGGACTTTTGTCACAGCTTGGATATTTCCTTGGAAAAGGAACTCTGTGCTCGCTTGCGATAGTATTCTTCGTATTGCCGGGACTGCTGTATATATTTGATAAATTTGTAATAAAGAAGAAAAATTTACCAGACAATAATGGTAATTAACAATTTAAGCAACAGGATGGATAATTCCCTACTGCCTGTAAGTGATATTAAAAATAAATATGAAGAAGAAAGGATGGCAGATTTCATGAATAAAAACAGATTAATTACAAAAATGGCGGGAACACTTACCGCTGCAATAGTTATAACAAATACAGCACTGCCGGCGGCAAATGTCTATGCCGCTGATGCATCAACTGACGGAAAAGAGGAGGTGGTATATGTAATGACAGACGCATCCGGCAAGACGGATTCTGTCAATGTCGTAAACATTTTCGGAAAAGGAAGTGTCACAGACTACGGAGATTACAGTTCAGTAAAGATGTTAAACTCGACCGAGGACATAGAACAAAGCGGCAGCAAGGTCACATTCACTACAGATAAAGACCGCGTATATTATCAGGGAACACTCGATGATGCCGAGACTCCGTGGAATATTTCCATCACTTATAAACTTGACGGAAAAACTGTTACACCAAAGGAACTTGCCGGAGCAGACGGAAAGCTTGAGATACATATAGCTATCACTGAAAATGATAAGTGTGCAACTGATTTCTACGACAGTTATGCACTTCAGGCGGCATTCACACTCGACACCGATAAATGCGAGAACATAGTGGCAGACGGTGCAACAATGGCAAATGTGGGTTCAGATAAGCAGATCAGCTATACCGTTTTACCGGGAAAAGGCTTAGATGCCGATATTACAGCGGATGTAACGGATTTTGAAATGGACGCGGCTGCGATAAACGGAGTAAAGCTCGACCTTAACATGGATATAGATGATGCAGAGCTCATGGATAAAGTAAAGGAGATACAGGATGCGACAAAGGAGTTAAATGACGGAGCATCAGACCTTTCGGATGGAAGCGGAAAGCTTGCTGATGGCGGCAGCAGTCTTGTGGACGGAGCAGAAGCATTAAATACAGGAGCAGTGGCTCTTGATAATGGTATCTCAAGCCTTGACAGTGGAGTAAATCAGATGCAGACAGCACTTGATACTTTAAACTCAAAGTCAAAAGATCTGACAGACGGCTCAGATCAGATGCTTACAGCTTTAAAAACAATTCAGTCGCAGCTTTCAGGTGTATCTGTATCAACATCACAGTTAAAACGGCTTACAGACAGCTCATCTGCCATAAAGCAGGGAATAAGTGATGCCTACAGCGGAGCAGTAGCATTGCAGCAGGGAATTTCATATGACAGCTACAAAGCCACGATGAGTGCAAACGGTCTGGATATGGATACACTTCAGGCTGGAAATGCACAGGCAATCCAAAACCTGTCACAGCAGATAGAGACGCTTTCGGCATCGGTTGAACAGCTTAAGAGCATACCGGGATATGAGAGCAATGAGCAGTATGCCGCTCAGGTTGCACAGCTTGAGGCGCAGATCGAAAGCTTAAAACAGGTTGTAGAGTTATTACAGGGAAATAATGCTGCAATAGGCGGAACCGAGCAGTACTTAAATGCTTTATCAAGTGGTGCTGACGATCTCGTAGCAGGACTTTCAGAGTTAAACACAAAATATGAGCAGTTTGATGCTGCCATAAATGAGCTTGCAAATTCACTTTCAGGCATGGTGGTAAAGGTAAGCACTTTAAAAACAGGAATAGATCAGCTTGTCAGTGCCTACGAAAACCTTGATTCGGGAGTAGACCAGTACACAGATGGTGTTGCATCCGTTGTATCAGCTTATTCACAGATCGTAGACGGAACCAATTCACTTGCAGGGGGCAGCAGGGAACTGGTAAACGGCTCACAGACCTTAAAAAGCGGCACAGTAGATCTCTATAACGGAATTACATCATTAGATGACGGCACAAAGCAGTTGCTTGACGGTACAAATGAGTTCTACGAAAAGACATCCGATATGGATACACAGGTGCAGGATCAGATAGATGATATGCTGGATGAAATATCAGGTGGGGACGAACCGGTCGTATCATTCGTATCCGACAAAAATACTAATGTCAAAGCTGTACAGTTCGTCATAAAGACAGCAGCGATCGAGAAGGAAGAGGCAGAGGAAACAGAAAGCACAACAACCGAAAAGAAGAGCTTCTGGGAGAAACTGGTGGATCTGTTCTAGTTAGCTTTTAGGATAAGGTAATAAGAAATATATAGGGTATAATAGGGAAAGACAGCGTATGAAACATAAGTTTTGTACGCTGTCTTTTCATTATTTTTTATTTGAATTTCTGTTCATTGCGAAAATGCTCTGGTGATAGTAAAGAACGTAGACATTGACGATAGTGCAGTGGATTACAGCAAAGCTGGTACTTATGAAGTCATATATACAATAACGCTCAATGGAGATAAGTTTCGTGACTTTGTTAAAGACAATAATATTAACATAGACTTTGATACTGATGGCGATACCATTGTGGTAAAGACTACTGTCACTATAACAGTTGCTACGAAAGAAGACACTGAGAAGGCTATCGAGAGTGGTAATACAAATGTTGTTACAGAAGAGACAAAAGAGTCAGTCAAGAGTGACAACAAATCGAAAGCCAACGATAACGCAGTTGTAAGTACACCGACTAAGAATAGTGGTAATACTACTGTGAATGCTGGTGGCAATAATAGCAGCGATACTAAGACAAAGGATATACCGAAAAATGATACATCAAGTAAAACGAGTGAAGTACATACACATAGCTGGGATGGTGGTACAGTAACCGTACAGCCTACTTGCACATCTACGGGTACTAAGGTATACCATTGCTCTTGTGGAGCAACGAAATCTGAAAGTGTTAATGCTAATGGTCATAGCTGGGTACATCATAATGCTAAAACACACGATGAAAAACGGGTTGTACAGGATGCGTATGATGATGAAACAAAAGTAACACATTATGTATGTGGTACTTGTGGAAAAGAATTTGATAATGATGAAGATGCTGGTTTACACGTCGTATTATCAGAGGCTTGTCAGAATTATCATTCTAAGATTGTTACAATCAAAGGTGCACATCACGAAGCTGTGTATGAAACTGTTACAATTACGGATGAGCCGGAATACTGGGAATGTTCTGTATGCCACGCACGTAAATAACTGAATAACAACTATATGGATATGAGGATTATAATAAAAGTGAGAACAGAATTAAATAATAACCTTGAATTATTATCTGATATGAAAGATATATATATTACGCAACAGGATAGAGTAGAGATTGCAAAATCCCTATTTGGAATATTGCCACAAGATGCAGATATAGAAGTAGCAAAAGAAGAGAGAATTCCAAAATGAGGTTTTGGCAGTAAAATGCTTCATAAATGATATCCTTTATGGTATAATTTTTAATGAAAAAGTATTTAAGCTCAATTATATGAGGTGATTATATGGTAATTGAAAATACCAAAAATACAAGAGATGTAAGAAATGTTGCTGCTACAATGGCTATTGAAAATATGCATCTTAGCAAAGCGTTTGTAGAAGAATTAATAAAGGTTGCAAATGGCGAAAAAACGTCGGAAGAACTTAGACAGGAGGTAATCCGCAAATATGCCAGATAGTGAATATTGCTATCCAAATTCAGATGTTTTAAAAAATAAACTTAACATAAAAGACAGAAATGAATTATTCGAAGCTGAAAAAGAACTTACAGCAATTCGATTAAGAGAACTTCAAAGAAATCCAATAAAAGGTAATTTTGATTTTAGGCATTTAAAAGCAATTCACAAGTATATTTTCCAAGATATATACGATTGGGCTGGTAAAGAGCGAACTGTGGAAATAGGTAAGGGAAATTTGTTTTGTACAACTCCTTGCATTCAGAGTTATGCACAATCAATTTTTAATAAATATTTTTCTCAATGCTATGCAGCAAAAAATAGTTATAAGGATTTTATTCGCGTTTTTGCTGATAATTATGGTGACTTAAATGCACTGCATCCATTTAGAGAGGGAAATGGTCGGACGCAAAGAGAGTTTGCACGGCTGATTTGTTTAAAATGCGGATATGATTTTAACTTATCTGTTGCAACACATTCGGAAATGCTTGAAGCAAGCAAATTATCATTTGATAAAGCTGATAGCTCTGGTCTTATTGAAATATTTTCGAAAGCGGTTACTTCATTGGATAATGTTCAAAATCAGGATTTGAATATTCTTAATATACTCACATCGGACGATTTAACTATAAATCCGGAAGCTGATTACGATTATTATGGATATAATGAGCATGAAAAAGCCGAAGTATATGATAGCATTTATCAAGCTAAAATCGCAGAAATGGATGCGAAGAAAAAAATTTCTGATGCAAAAGAGTCATTGAATGCGAATAGCAAAAAAGAGCAAAATTCATGCAAAAGAAATGAAACGTTATTTTAAAAATATATACAAATCTCCTGTAATGTGGTACACTAACATAGTTGTATCAACAAACATCCGATACAAAAAATACATACGAAAATCAATTTAAAGGAGATATATATACCATGAAACTCGGAATTGTTGGACTTCCGAACGTCGGAAAGTCTACATTATTTAACTCACTTACAAAGGCAGGAGCACTTTCAGCCAACTATCCTTTCGCCACTATCGATCCAAACGTAGGTATCGTTTCAGTGCCTGACGAGAGAATTGTAAAGCTCGGAGAGCTGTACCACACAAAGAAGGTCACACCAGCTACGATCGAATTCGTAGATATCGCAGGTCTTGTAAAGGGAGCCAGCAAGGGTGAGGGACTTGGAAACCAGTTCCTTGCAAATATCCGTGAAGTAGATGCGATCGTACACGTAGTGCGCTGCTTTGAGGATACAAATATCATCCACGTAGACGGATCTGTAGATCCTGCAAGAGATATTGAGACTATCAATCTTGAGCTTATTTTCTCAGATGTTGAGATCCTTGACAGAAGAATTTCAAAGATAGCAAAACAGGCAAGAATGGACAAGACACTTGCAAAGGAGCTTGAGCTTGTGGAGGCAGTTAAGGCTCATCTCGAGGAAGGCAAGATGGCAAGAACCTTTGAAGTACCTGATGATGAGGACGCACAGCTTTGGTTCAAGGGGTACAATCTCCTTACAGCAAAGCCTACTATCTACGCTGCAAACGTATCAGAGGACGATCTTGCTGATGATGGAGCATCCAATCCACACGTTGCAAAGGTAAGAGAGATGGCAAAGGAAGAGGGAGCAGAGGTGTTCGTTATCTGTGCGCAGATTGAGCAGGAGCTTGCTGATCTCGATGAGGATGAGAAAAAAGAATATCTTGATGATCTCGGAGTAGAGTCCAGCGGTCTTGACAAGCTTGTCGCTGCCAGCTATTCACTTCTCGGACTTATTTCTTTCCTTACAGCAGGAGAGGACGAGTGCCGTGCATGGACTATCAAGAAGGGCACAAAGGCTCCACAGGCAGCCGGAAAGATACATACTGATTTCGAGCGTGGTTTCATCAAGGCAGAGGTAGTTAATTATCAGGATCTTCTTGACAATGGAAGCCTTGCAGCAGCCAGAGAAAAAGGTATCGTAGGCATGGAAGGAAAAGAGTACGTTGTAAAAGACGGAGACGTTATCCTTTTCAGATTTAATGTATAAAAAATGCATATATAATAAGTGTATGTCTGGTACAATATTTGAAATATAATATTATATAAATGATTTGAGGGTCAAAAGGTATTTCAGCAAGGATACCTTATAACCATAAATTTG
>CAVABC010000053.1:0-21694 GCA_963586665.1 Acutalibacteraceae bacterium | reverse complement strand
GGCACAACAATTTAATACATGCGATAGTGGCGTAGTTGGTAACGCGCGACCTTGCCAAGGTCGAGACCGCGGGTTCGAGCCCCGTCTATCGCTCTTCCTTATAAGTCTTGTAAATGTTGATTTTACAAGGCTTTTTTTGGGGTAAAAAGCTTTGATTGAATAAACATCTGTAAAGAGGTATTATATATCTGTATAAAAAATATCTATGAATTAAGTAGATAAAGGGAAAAATATGCGTATCGCTTTAGCACAAATGAAAAATGGTGGAGCATAAAAAATTGTATATTGAGAATTAAAGGCAAAATAGAAGTTACCGGATAGTGCCGATAAACAAGGAGGGTTTTGTTATATATGAAACAGGAAATATTGAGTAAATTGAATATTGGTGAGGATCATGAGCGGGAATGCAAACTGGCAACTGGTGGACTTCCGGAAAGCATATGGGAGACATATTCTTCTTTTGCTAATACCAATGGTGGCACTATTTTACTTGGAATAAGGGAACATAGAGATACTTTTACAATTGAGGGATTATCTGACAAACAGATTATTAAATATCAAAAGGACTTTTGGAGTACTTTAAATGATAGAAATAAGGTGTCCAGAAACATACTGTTGAACCATCATGTACAGGTTGTCGAAGTGGAAGATAAAAAGATACTTAAAATTGATATTCCTGCGGCAGATAGGCATGATAAACCGGTTTATATTGGGACAGATCCAATGAAAGGCACATATAAAAGAGATTACGAAGGTGATTTTCTCTGTACAGAGGAGGCAATCAGGGCAATGTTTGCAGATCAGAGAGATGTATCGGGTGATGTGGAAATACTGGATGAATTTGGATTGGATGTCTTGAATCGTGATACAATAAAAGGGTATAGGATTATTTTTAAACAGCTTCATAGTGGGCATCCGTGGAATGCTCTTGAAAATGATGAATTTCTTATGAAATTAAGAGCTGTGGCAAAGAACAAAAAGGGAACATTATCTCCAACAATAGCAGGTCTGTTATTCTTTGGTGAAGCTTATCATATTACAGAGGTATTTCCAAATTATTTTTTAGATTACCGTGAGGAATGTGATGATAAATCAGTACGCTGGTTATTTCGTACACATTCTAACGAAGGCGATTGGAGCGGTAATATATATGACTTTTTCTGTAAGGTGCGAACAAGAATGGATGATGAGGTAGCAGTTCCATTTGAAAACAGAAGAGATGGATATAGGGTTGACAGAGTAGATGTTCATGATGCTTTGGAAGAGGCTCTGGCAAATGCCTTGGCACATGCAAATTATTATGGTAGACGGGGAATTATTGTTGTAAAAAATGGTAAGGAACTTACAATTTCAAATCCTGGAAATATCAGAGTAACCAAAGAAGAATTTTATGCAGGAGGTAATAGTGATCCGCGAAATCCGAATATTTTAAAGATGTTTGGATTTGTTAATGTGGGTGAACGTGCCGGAAGTGGTGTCGATAAGATTATGACAGCATGGGCAGAACAAAATTGGAAGAAACCGGAATTTGACTTTTCAGAACGCAATGACAGGGTAACATTGAAGCTCGAAGTTGGACAAGTGATATACATTCCTGGGGCAGTTGACATAAGCAGAATAACGGAGGAAAGTGAATACATGTCCACAAAGGGTATGTCAAAAGAAGATAAGGTGTTGGCTTATATCCGGCAGAATGATTGTATTTCAACGCAGAAGACAATGGAGATTTGTAATTATAAATCCAGAACAGGAGCAAGAAAGCTGTTAGATAAAATGATAAATATAGGTTTGATAGAAAAGATTGGTGAAAAAAACAATACGATTTATGTAATAAAAGAATAGATTAGTGGTCACTTTTATGATTAAGAGACCATTAGGTGGTCACTTTTATGATCAAAAGACCACTAAGTGGACACCAGTGACCACCTAGTGACTACCATTAGTAAATGATAGAGCATAAAAATCAATGCAGATATATATGTGGATGAAAATTGATTTTGAAAGCAGAGGGTAACAAAAATGGAGATAAAAAGCTTACTGATAAAAGACACAACAAAAGAAGAAAGAATCCGTATAGTACAGGAAGGACTCAACCAGTGTGGTGGAGCGTGCGATTTCTGCAATGGATGTGATAACTTAGGCGGAGGCATGGTAGACTCTTTTTATGAGCCTTATATTAACGGAGAAAAGGAATTGCGCGAGCTTAACGAAGAGTACATGAGCAATTCGGGAATGATTCATTAGGTGATGATATGAGAGCACCGAATATAGAAAAATCAACGGAAGAGGAAAGATTGATAAAGTAAAAGCTGCCGGACTGCGGGAACCGGAGTTTATTGGTGGCGAAGTTGATTTGCGTATCAATATTTATCGAGGTCAGGTTGACGGCACTGTTGTTGACCTCAATGAACCCAATACTGCCGATAAACCGCCGTGAAACCGCCGATAAAGTGCCGGCAAATGAACAGGAACAGCAAATTTATAAGTATGTATCGGAAAATGCTGGCATTACAACGGCACAGGCGATGAAACTTCTTGGCATCAAACAGCGTAGAACTAGAGAAATACTGGTTAAGATGGTTGAAAACGGCTGATTGAGAAAAGAAGGTGCTTCACGAAGCACTATTTATGTAAAAAATACGGAAGGGAGATAATGCAGCGTGAATACAGATAAAGTAATACAAGACTTGAACCACAGATGGGTAGAATAGATAACAGAGGAATGGATATCCAGGTCGCATTGTTTGATGATAGATTGGAAGTAACTTCTCCGGGTATGCTTTTGAACAATGTTACTATTTCAAAAATGATGGAGACTTTCGCGTAAATATGTATCGGAAAAGAGATACTGACACAGAAGTCCGTTCAAGGGTGAATGTTCACGTGAATGATAAGGTGAATAATTGCTTGATTATTTGAAAATTCATCCCGAATATACGGTTACACAATTTGCAGAACATTTTATCTTATATAACTTTTACAGGCTTTATAAGTGTTTTTCGGAGATTTTCCACTCACTGTGTGGAAAATCTTTAATATGAACAGTATTGGGGCTTTATGATTAATTAGATATAACAAGAACATAGGATAATAAAAGGTTTTTACTACAAATTATCGACACGCTGTGTCGACAATCTTATATGTCAAAACACATTAATCCAGAAAGGCATACACCATGACCAAAGAAGAATGGTACAATCAATTATTTACCAAACTAGCTAATTCCAAATTCCGCAGTAGTTTTCATCTGAAACAGAAGGATATTGACTACATAAACGAAAAAGGTCTTGATACAATAAGACAGCATGCCAGTGATTTTATTGCAAAGAGGGAAGCTCCTGCATACATTCCAAATGATGGTAAGCAGACTCCTATGCGTGGGCATCCTGTGTTCATAGCGCAGCATGCTACAGCTACATGTTGCAGGGAGTGTATCAGAAAGTGGCACAAAATACAGCCGGGCAGGGAATTAAGTCAGGTGCAGCAGGATTATCTGGTGGATGTGATCATGACATGGATAGAAAAGGAACTTAAGGAGGCACAAAATCAATGATAGCAATAATATGCACCGACAACCACGGTGGCATCCTGTTCAACCACAGGCGTCTAAGCCGTGACCGTGTACTTTCACAGTGGATAGCAGAGCATACGTTTCCCAAGCCTCTATGGATGCGAGAGTATTCGAGAGAGCTTTTTGATGATTTTGAGAGGACTATAAATATAAAAGTTAGTCAAGACTATCTGGATAAAGCAGCAAATGGGGAGTATTGTTTTGTTGAGGATGGAAATCTGGAATTGTATAAGGACAGGCTTGAAGCCATAGTGCTTTGCAAGTGGAACAGAGACTATCCTTCAGATACAAAGCTTTCGGATAGCTTATGTAGAGAGGAATGGAGTGTATCGGTTATAGATGAGTTTAGGGGGAATTCACATGATAAAATTACGATAGAAAAGTGGTGTAAATAGTGTTTAAGAGTATAAAGATTGCAATTTGTGAGATGCTGGCGGTTGTGCTGGTTCTTACAGGTTGTTCGACTGAGGCATTATCAGATAACAGTGAGGTGTCGGCTTGGAAGCAGACAGAGATAGTCAGCGAGACTGATACAACAGGTAATACGCAGAGTGATACACAGACAGATGATGAGCAGCAGGAACAGCTGCAATCTCAATCCGGTCCACAGGACGAACTTTTAAATAACAATTCCTTCGTTTCACTTGACGCGATCCCTGCATATGACGGAAAAGCATATGTGGCAGTCAATGACAATGTGCCTTTTTTTACGGAGAGTGAGCTGACTACGGATGCATTCGAGTACTACAGTGAGCTTGATTCGCTTGGCAGATGTGGTGTGACTTATGCCAATGTATGCAAAGAGATAATGCCTACTGAGGAGCGCGGCAAGATCGGTTCGGTCAAGCCGTCAGGCTGGCACACTGTAAAGTATGATATCGTGGATGGCAAATATCTCTACAACAGATGCCATCTTATCGGATATCAGCTTTCGGGAGAAAATGCAAACACCAGAAATTTGATCACCGGTACCAGATACCTCAATATAGAGGGAATGCTGCCGTTTGAAAATATGGTAGCCGACTACGTAAAGGAAACCGGAAACCACGTATTGTACCGTGTAACACCTATGTTTGAGGGCGATAATCTGGTCGCAAGTGGTGTGCTCATGGAGGCAGAATCCGTAGAGGACAACGGAGCAGGTATATTGTTTAATGTATATTGCTACAATGTGCAGCCGGGAGTGACGATCAACTATGCAAACGGAGAAAGCTGTCTTGACGGGACGGATGAACAACAAAGTAACGGATCAGATGCTACTGCAAACAGTACAGATAGCAGTGTAAGTGAGGAGAACAATTCCGCAAACGAAGCGGTAACTGTACATATCACAAGAACCGGCAAGAAATATCACAGGGCAGGCTGTAGACATTTAAAGGACAGCGACAGTGAGGTTACTCTTGACGAGGCAAAATCGCTTGGTTTATCGCCATGTGGAGTGTGCAATCCACCACAGTAGGGGCAACAGGCAGGAAAGGAAGAATATATGCGCATCTTTATGTGGCAGGAGAGAAGCCTTCATTTTCAGCTAGATTTTGTGAGTGTTACGATAATGAGGATGAAAGGCATGACTAACAAAAGTTTGTGATAATGTGATAATATTTCTCAATAACACCTGTATGCCGCATTAAAAGGCAATTTTACATTATATATTAGGCAAAACTGCACAAAATTAGGCTTGAATAACCCTATATTGCCGAAATATAATGTGTAAAAAATAACAAAGAAAAATAAATTTTTACGTAAACAGGAGGAAAAAATTATGTCATCAGTTAACTGGAAAGCAACAGGATTATTTGCAGCAGGAGTAGCATTCGGAACAGCAGGAATCAAGATCTTATCAAGCAAGGATGCCAAGAAAGCATATACACACTGTACAGCAGCTACACTTCGTGCAAAGGATTTCGTTATGAAGACTGTTAATACAGTACAGGAGAACGCTGAGGATATCCTTGCAGAGGCTAAGAGCATCAACGAGGAGCGCGCAGCAGCAGCTGAGGCAGCAAAGATCGCCGATGAGGAAGAGACAGTAGAGGATGCAGCTGAGGAGACAGCAGAGGCAGAAGAGACAACAGAAGCATAATAGATAGAGGCAGCATATGAAATTTACGATCAAACATGAGTCAAGAGGTCGTATGCGTGTGCATATGGAACAGTATCGTATGACATATGAGCAGGCGGACACTCTTCTTTATGTAATTCACAATCATAAAAATGTAACATTTGTAAAGGTTTACGACAGAACAGCAGACGCGGTTATAGAGTATGTCGGTGACAGGACCCAGATCATTTCACTGCTCCGTCATTTCCATTATGAGAGCGCACAGGTGCCATCGGTGGTCACAGCATCATCAGGACGTGAGTTGAACAATGCATATCAGGAAAAACTTATCGGAAATATAGTATGGCATTACGGTAAAAAGCTCATACTTCCATTCCCTATAAAGACAGCTCTGACTATGATGCATTCGGTAAAATACATCGGAATGGGACTTAAATGTCTGTTCAACAGAAAGATAGAGGTTCCTGTGCTTGATGCGACAGCCATTTCGGTATCGCTTATCACAAGAGATTTCTCAACAGCAGGTTCTATTATGTTCCTTCTCGGCATCGGAGAGATCCTTGAGGAGTGGACGCACAAGAAGTCAGTCGGAGATCTGGCACGCAGTATGTCATTAAATGTCAGCAAGGTATGGCTTAAGACACCTGAGGATCAGGAGATACTCGTTGAGTCCTCAAAGATCGAAAAGGGTGACAGAGTCGTTGTGCATATGGGAAATATCATCCCATTCGATGGTGAGGTTATAGGCGGTGAGGCCATGGTCAATCAGGCATCGCTCACAGGTGAGTCAGTTCCTGTACAAAGAAGTGAAGGCAACACTGTATTTGCCGGCACTGTAGTTGAAGAGGGCGAGATCACTATCAGGGTAAAGGCTGTCGAGGGCAATAACCGTTTTGACCAGATCGTTACCATGATCGAGGATTCTGAGAAACTTAAATCAGAGCTGGAGAGCAAGGCTGAGCACTACGCAGACAAACTTGTTCCATGGACACTCGGAGGAACGGCACTCACATATCTGCTTACCAGAAATGTGACAAAGGCCATGTCTATACTCATGGTTGATTTCTGTTGTGCACTTAAGCTTGCAATGCCTATTTCAGTGCTTTCAGCGATCAGAGAGGCAAGTCTTTACAATGTAACCGTAAAGGGAGGCAAATTCCTTGAGGCTGTTGCAGAGGCGGATACCATCGTATTTGACAAGACAGGTACACTTACAAAGGCACATCCTACAGTAGTAGATGTGGTTACTTTCAATGACGCATATTCAGCACAGGAGATGCTTCGTGTGGCAGCCTGTCTGGAGGAGCATTTCCCTCATTCCATGGCAAAGGCAGTCGTAGATGCAGCCGAGGAGCGTGGACTTACACACGAGGAAATGCACACAAAGGTCGAGTACATAGTGGCACACGGAATAGCAACTAATATAGAAGGAAAACGTACGGTTATCGGAAGTCATCATTTTGTATTTGAGGATGAGAATTGTATCATTCCTGAAGGAAAGCAGCAGCTTTTCGATGAGCTTCCACTGCATTACTCACACCTTTATCTGGCTATCGAGGGCAGACTTGCAGCAGTTATCTGCATAGAAGATCCACTGCGTGATGAGGCGGCAGCAGTTGTCAATTCACTCAAGAAAGCCGGTATCTCAAAGGTTGTCATGATGACAGGTGACAGTGAGCGTACAGCATCTGTTATCGCGAAAAAGGTCGGAGTGGATGAGTACTACGCAGAGGTACTTCCGGAGGACAAGGCTGCTTTCGTTGAGAAAGAAAAGGAAAAAGGCAGAAAAGTTATCATGATCGGTGACGGAATAAACGATTCACCGGCTCTTTCAGCGGCAAACGTAGGAATAGCCATAAGTGACGGAGCAGAGATCGCGAGAGAGATCGCGGACATCACAGTCGGATCTGATGATCTCTACCAGATCGTTACATTAAAATACATAAGCAATGCACTTATGAAGAGAATTAAGAGCAACTATCGCAAGATAGTCGGATTTAACTCAGGACTTATCGCACTTGGTGTGGCAGGAGTACTCCCACCAACTACGACAGCATTGCTTCACAACAGCTCGACGATACTCATCAGTGTAAACAGCATGAAAAATCTGCTCGAGTAAGCATATATTATGTATATAAAACCTTCTTTTCGGACAAAGAGATATTGTCCGGAGAGGAGGTTTTTTGTTGCCATGCATCACTTGTGTTATCATGTTGGTGAGGCTATAATAAAGTAAGTGTTTTCATGGGACGGGATTTCGAATGTGATCTGCACATGAAAAAGTTTTGATTGCTGGTTGTATTATAAGATGTGAATTATAATGAATTAAGGCTGCAGGTTGCACTGTACGATATTAGCAGTAACAATTTGTGTAAAAATAATAGTAGTATATATAGATACAAAATGACTGATATAGATAATATAGAAATAATTAAAACCGAAAACTACATATATGTATATGAGAAACTTGGCGAAAACAGCATCAGGCTTATCCACATGTTTGGAAAATCGCCTTTATGCATCGTACCCGCTGTGATAGATGGTATGCAGGTTACAGAGCTGGCACCGTATTGTTTTTCATCAAAAAGCCTGTCTGAGGAACTAAAAGCGAGCGTGCGGTCGAAGGTCGGAATAGATGCTGATATGACTGAACTTTCCGATAGATACATACAAAATATCAACCTGCCGGATGGAATAAGAAAAATCGGCAGACTGGCATTTTATAATTGCAGAAATCTGGTACGTATAGAGCTTCCGGCAGATATTGAGTCAGTGGACGGAGATGCATTTATGAGCTGCATGAAGCTCTCAAATCTAGTGATGCGCGGTGATCCTAAAACGAGATCCTGCCTGAAACAGATACTGGCGCAGATAAGCTGGCTCGTGAGGGTGAGCTGGGTTTCAAATTCGGATATTAATGAGCATATGAGCAATAGCGAGGCTGGGACTTTGGCTGGCAGTTTAATGTACGATAATGTTCAAAACGGTATACAAAATAGTATACCATATAGAACGATCGCGCAGGCGTGCTTCTTTGAGTATGACCAGACCTATGATGAGATCGGTCCGGCTCACATATTTAAGCTCAATATGAACGGTGAGGGTTTCAGAGCGCGTCAGAGTTTTAATGATCAGGTGTTTGTGTGGAAACAGTATGATGATACTTTTGAGGAAGCAAAGGCGCAGGAAAGCGAACGCGATCTGCTTGATATGGCATTTTACAGGCTTGTTTTTCCATATGATCTGGAGGATGCGGCAAAAAGTGTGTTTTCCGGGTATATAAAAGAGCATGGAGAAAAGCTTGGCGCAATGCTCGTTCAAAAAAGGGATGTATCACTGCTTGAGAGATATCTTGATCTTGTGGACACGGATGGAAACCGGCTTGCTGATGCGCAGACAGTGCCAGATATGATAGCAAAAGCGGCAGAGGCTGACTGGGGAGAGGGCAGCGTGATACTGCTCAGATTTAAGAAGAAATATTTGACAGTTTCCAGAAAGAACCGCTTTTCGTTCTGATTGTTTTACTATAACTATTAGAAATTTCTACATATTACTTCTGTTTGTGAGAATATTTCGCTGTCAGCAGTTATATGCGGATAATTACAAGTGGATCAATATGAATTTTATATGAAGCAGGTTTTATTTATTGGTACAGGGAAAGGAGGATGACATGCGAAAGCATATTCAGACGGAAACAGAGTGGCAGGAACAGATGTCGGAAAAAATAATAGACCAGTTGCAATGCGAACTGTATCTGGATATGCCGTTTATGAAGATCGCATTGTCAGCACTTTCCCCAAAGGCGGACGAGCGGCTTGTATTAATGGCTACGGATGGCACTTATATATATTATAATCCGCAGCGGCTTATAGATACTTTCCGAAAGAACGGAAAATATCTGGACAGAGCATATCTGCACAGTGTTCTGCACTGCCTGTTTTTCCATTTGTGGACAAGGGGCGATAGAAATGAATTATTGTGGAATACTGCGTGTGATATCATGGTTGAGTACACGATCGATGGCATGGACAAGCCGAGCACAAGGCGTATCCTAAGCTACATCAGGAAAAATACTTACGATATGTTAAAGAGTGAGCATATTGCAATAGCTCCGGGAGCGTTGTATGCGTGGCTGTATAAAGAGTATGCAGCTATTTTTGATGATAATGATAATATAAGTGAAGAAACACAGGCACAGAACGAACATGACACTAAGCCGCAATATGAGCAGCAGAATGATGACCGAATAGAAAAACTAGAAAATTTCACCCGGCTTGCAAGAGAATTTTACACGGACGATCATGCACTCTGGCCAAAGGAAGAGCAGCAACAGGCTATGCCAATAAGCTCCTCCGAGACGAAAAAGCAGTGGGAGAAGATTTCCAGACAGACGCGCATGGAGAAAAAACGCTCAAAGGATAGCCAGTCCGAGGGCGAGTCAGTTATGATGCAGCAGCTTTCGGCAAGGCGCAGCAGACGAAGCTACAGTGAATTTTTGAAGAAATTCTCAGTGCTTAGGGAAGAACTGCATACAGATCCGGATGCGTTTGATCTGGGATATTATGCGTATGGACTGTCCATGTATGGCAATATGCCTCTTATAGAGCCGCTTGAGACGCGAGAAACTTACAAGATCAGGGATTTTGTAATAGTGCTGGATACGAGCTATTCTGTGAGCGGTGAACTTGTGGAGAAGTTTTTGCAGGAAACATTTACAATACTCACGCAGACGGACAGCTTTTTCGTGAGAAACAGGGTTCGGATCATACAGTGTGATGACAGCGTAAAGATGGACGAGGAAATAACGGACTTGAGGCAGATAGAGCCGCTTTTGAATAAATTTACATTGGTCGGAGGCGGTGGTACGGACTTTCGCCCGGCATTTTCATATGTGGCAGAGCTTCTGGACAAGGGAGAGCTTAAAAATATGTGTGGACTATTGTATTTTACCGATGGGAAAGGCATTTTTCCGGCAAAATGTCCGCCATATAAATGTGCATTCGTATCGGTAGGCGCGTATGAAGGCAATGAGGTGCCGCCTTGGGCTATGCTGGTGGAGATTGGAGTAGAGTAAATAATGAACATAAAACAGGCAAAGAACGAAGTTGAAAATACAGTAAAAGCATATCTTTCCAAGAATGAACACGGAGAGTATGTGATACCGCAGATCAGACAGCGGCCTATGCTGCTTATCGGACCTCCGGGAATAGGAAAAACACAGATCATGGAACAGATAGCCAGAGAGTGCCGCATAGGTCTTGTGGCATATACGATCACGCATCACACACGCCAGAGTGCGGTCGGTTTACCGTTTATCAGGGAGCGGGAGTATGACGGCAAAAATTATTCTGTCACAGAATACACGATGAGTGAGATCATAGCAAGTGTATACGAGAAGATGAAAGCAACCGGTCTGAAAGAGGGAATACTTTTCATTGATGAGATAAACTGTGTGTCAGAGACTCTTGCTCCGACCATGCTTCAGTTTTTGCAGTGCAAGACATTCGGCAATCAGGCTATTCCTAAGGGATGGATAATCGTGGCAGCGGGAAATCCGCCTGAATACAATAAATCCGTGCGGGATTTTGATATGGTCACACTCGACCGCGTCAGATATATATCGATAGATGCCGATTATCAGGTATGGAAAGAGTATGCCAGAAATGTCCACATACATGATGCACTGCTTAGTTATCTGGAGCTTCACCCGAACAATTTCTACAAGGTGGAAGCTGATGTGGACGGCATGAATTTCGTCACAGCGCGTGGCTGGGAGGATCTGAGCAGCCTGCTAAAAGTCTACGAAAAAAGCGGAATAGATGTCACGGAGGATGTGATCGGTGAGTTCATACATCATCCGGATATCGCAGAAGATGTATATGCATATCTTGAGATTTACAGGAAATACAATGAGGACTACGGAATTAGTGACATTTTGGACGGACATGTCAAAAAATCTGTTTATCAGAGAGTATTTGATGCGGATTTTGACGAGCGTATCACAGTGGTAAATCTGCTGCTTAACGGTCTTACTGTTGTATTTTCTAAGGTGGCGCGGGAGCGCAGAATGGCACAGTTGTGGTATGAATTTTTAAAGGAATACAGGAAGTCAGCAGGAAATGATGCGAAGCAGAATACGGATGAGCAGCACCTGTTATATGACAGGGCTGTGGAACAGTTTGAAAAAAGCACCGGGATATTAAAGGAGAGTTCACTCATTTTACCGGAGGAGTACTATATCAGAGAGGATGTCCTAAAGCACATAAAGGGCGATTTTGACTCTGTGATGGACGATTTTACAGCGCAGTCAGAGAAGCTTTCCGCTATGGAAGATGAGGCTGGAGAAAAGTTAAACCATGCATTTGATTTTGTTGAGGATGTATTTTCGGATGGACAGGAAATGCTTGTGTTTGTCACAGAACTTACCATCACACCTGAGATCAGCAGCTTCCTCGCAGAAAATGAGTGTGAAAAATATGATATTTACAATGAAAAGCTCATGGTTGGAAGCAACAGGGCGCAGCTTTTAAAGGAGCTTGACCGATGATTTATATTTTTACTGCGTTTTATGCAGAGGCAAAAAGCATAATAGCCAATTACAACCTGAAAATGCAGCAAAAGCAGGCGGCAGTGAGGTTTGATATATTTTCCAATGATGATATCAGGCTTGTCATAACTGGAGTCGGTGAGATAAATGCAGCCGCGGCAGTCGCAAATGTCGGTGGTGCATATGGGATAGGTGCTGAGGATATGATAGTAAATATCGGAAGCTGTGCGGCTGCGGAGAGGCTGATTTCATATACAATGTCAAGTGATAATATGCGTATTGAAGCTATGCCTGATGATGTTATACATATTGACGCAGTACAAACCGAGGATATGTGTATTAATATTGCACAGGAAGAAAATAAATGTATAGGTATGGGCGAACATATATATATGGTGAATAAGATAACTGAGCAGTCAACACGCCGCACATTTTATCCCGATATGCTGTTAAAGAGCGATATGGAAGAGTGTGAGGCGGTTACAGTAGCAAAACCTATTACGGAAGCGGAAATTGAGAATTTGTCGGACAATACTGCACAGGTTTCATGCGTTTACGATATGGAAGCAGCGGCCATATATCAGGCTGCGTCACTCTTTGTCGGTCCGCATTGTATGCATTTTATAAAGGCTGTTTCCGACTCGGGAGAGAAGATAGACCAGTCGCGTATCACAGAAGTATTTGCAGCGGCAAATGATACGATATGCGGTTATATCGACAGGTTGATCACGACAAAGAGTACTTATGCTACAGATAATAATTATGCGGTAGATAAGGCTGTAAATAATACAAATGGTAATATAAGCTGCAATATAAATAGTACTGCGATGGCACAGATATCATATGAGGAAAATAAATATCCATACGATGAGAAAAGCTATGGATTACAGCAAATTATCACAGATATGAAATGTTCAAAAGTCATGGGTGACCAGCTTGGACAGTTGATAAAATACTGTGCACTAAGCGGCATAGATTATGAGACAGTCATAGAAGAATTTTACTCTACAGGCAAAATTCCATGCAGCAGCAAAAAAGCAGGAAAAGTATGTCTTGAGGAATTAAAGAGCAGACTGCTTTAGAAGGAAATTTAATGAAAAGAGAGAATAACACAATGTTTTCACATGTATATGTGGAACGCGGGATAATGGAGCATCCACGCACAAAGCGTATATTAAATAAGCTTCCTGACGCAAAAATCATACAGATAGACCATTACAAGGACGTATTCTGCCGAAAGAAGCAGAGCATAACAGCACAAAACCGGGCGAAAGCACTCATACTTGCAGAAAATAAAAACGGCTGCATATACGAGGGCGCACCAGTGTGTCAGAGCTTTTGCAATGACAATTTTTACTACTGTTCATGTATGATGAACTGTGTGTTTGACTGCGAATACTGCTATTTAAAGGGCATGTATCCATCGGGAAATCTGGTTGTGTTTGTCAATTTAGAGGATATATTTGAGCAGCTTTTGAGCTTGCTTTCGGACAGGAAAATATATCTTTGTGTGTCCTATGATGCAGATCTTGTGGCATGTGAATCGCTGTGCGGTTTTGTAAAAGACTGGATAGATTTTACGGCAGAGCATGAAAATCTCACAATAGAGATACGCACGAAGAGCGGCAGATGTGATCTGTGGCGTGGCTGTGAATATAGATCGTGCGACCGTGTGATAATCGCGTACACCATATCACCTCAAAAGGTTGCTGCGGAATATGAGCATTATGCGGCAGCTTTGTCAGAGCGTATAAAGGCGGCAAAAACTGCGATGGAGTGTGGATTTCCGGTCAGGCTGTGTTTTGATCCGATGATATATTGTCCGGGCTGGAAGGACGCATACAAGAGTCTTGTGGATGATGTGTTCTCACAGATTGATGGGACGAAATTGTGGGATGTCAGTGTGGGAAGTTTCCGCATATCGCAGGATTATTTAAAGAAGATGCGAAAGGACATGCATCAGTCGGCTGTGGTCAATTTTCCATACGAAAATGTTAATGGATATTACCAGTATCCGGAAAATATCCGCGTGGAGATGGAAGATTTCATGCTCACTGAGATATCAAAATACGTTCCACAGGAGAAGATTTTCCTGTGGAAGTGATATAATATCTGTAGTATGTATAGAAAAATATGTGAATGAATATATAAAGAAACAAATATATGATAGATAGGTATATACAGAAATAGCGAACCAGAGAAATAAAGGTATGAATATATAAAAGGATAGACATGATAACAGATGTAAAAAAAGCGATAGTAACCGGGGCATCCTCGGGGATAGGTAAAGCAATATGCAATAGCCTTGTGGAAAAAGGCTGGACAGTTTACGGAATTGGCAGGGATTTTAACAAATGCCGCGAAGAAGATCAAAGCGAAATTTCGATAACGGAAGAATTGCAAAAAGCAGATGAACTAAAGTCAGCAGAAGCAGCAGAAAATAGAATGATAGAAATAGTCTGCGACATCACAGACACACAAAAGCTTACAAAAACGATAAAAGAGTTAAACAAAGCTCACGATATATCTATTCTTATCAACAATGCCGGTGTGGGCTATTACGGACTCCATGAGGAACTTAATCCTCAAAAGATTGCCAAAATGGTACGGACAAATTTTGAAGCTCCAATGGTTCTTACAAATCTGCTGCTTCGGGATCTGAAGAAAAATCATGGAACTATCATAAATGTTTCATCTATAACAGCGGAAAAGACCAATCCGCACGGCTGCGCTTATGGTGCGACAAAGGCAGGTCTTACGAGCTTTTCCCACAGTCTGTTTGAGGAGGCAAGGAAATACGGAGTACGCGTGATAAATATAGAGCCTGATATGACCGCGACCAATCTGTACCGCAATGCTGATTTTACGGCAGATGATGAGGAAAATGCCAGAATACTGCCGCAGGAGGTGGCTGATGCAGTCATTTTTGCCATAGAACAAAGAAACGGTCTTGTGATGACGGATATCACCCTAAGACCGCAGCTTCATCGCATCAAGAAGAAGTAGTATTTCATATTTTATAAAGAAGAAAATGCCAACCCGACGATTGACTTGTAATCGGAAAGTGTCTGGCATTTTTTTATTTTCTTCCAGAGCTTTTCAGAGTCAGGAAAAAGTCCATGCATATACATCCAGATTTCTTTCATGCGAAACATTGCATCTTTTTCACCTGAGAATATGCCAAGATAGCCCGATAGTATCTCATCATGCCAGTTTTTAAGACGTTCGCGCATTTCAGCGTGATCTATGTCTATGCCTTTAAGTTTGGCGATAAGTGCCGGATCAGCAAAAAGTCCGCGCCCTATCATTACCTCAGAAATATCAGGGAAAGCGGATGTAAAATCATCAAAGCTTTCCTTATCTGTTATATCACCGTTGTAGCAGAGTATTGTTTTGGCGGGATCAATTTTTTCCACAGCAAGGGCAAAATCATCCATACGCGGAGTGTTCTTGTAGAAATCCTTCTGCACTCTCGGATGGACGGTAAGCTCACTTATCGGATAACGGCTATAGATATCTATAAGCTCAGGCCACAGCTCGTCATCATTGAAGCCTACTCTTGTCTTTATGGAGACAGGAAAATCAGCCTTTGTATACAATTCATCCAGAAAAGCATCGAGCATATCGGGATAGGCAAGCAGACCGGAACCACGCTTTTTTGAGACAACAGTTCCTGACGGACAGCCGAGGTTGATATTTATCTCATCATATCCGTATGGCGCAAGCTGCCTGTGAAGATCTATCACCTCATCAGCAACAATGGACATAGCCTGTGGGATGAGAGTGATTCCTTCGTTGTTTGTAGGATCAATGTCTCTTTTTATCTTGTTATTCATTTTCTTTGCTGCCGGAATAAATGGGGTATAGTATTTGTCTATGTAATCAAAGTGATGGTGGAATGCATTGCGGACGATATATCCGGTCAGCCCCTCCATCGGTGCAAGCAGATAATGCATATGTATGTTCTCCAATTTTTGTTTTGTTAATCATATCATAGGGGAGATTGACTGAAATGTAAAGCCATAAACGTGAAAAGAAGCCGAGGGAAGCGGCTTCTTTTCGAGGAGTTTAGTTTATGAAAAAATGTTTAAAAAAGGGAATTTGTAAAGGTGTATCTCCTTTACAATGAATACTATAATATATAAATTTGTCCAAAATGTGTCCTTAATCGAAAAGAATAATAAAAAATTTAAAGATTTTATGAAGAAAATTTTGGAGAGTCTTTATGTTGAAAAAGATCACATAATTAGATACAATAGATATATTATAAATTTATTGCTTAGGGAGCGGATAACAATGAGTTATGCAGATAAAGTTTTTGTGGCTATGTGCCAGGATATATTAGAAAACGGCACAAGCACCGAGGGCGAGCTTGTCAGACCTCACTGGGAGGACGGCACAAGTGCCTATACTATAAAGAAATTCGGAGTGGTCAACAGATATGACCTTTCAAAGGAATTCCCGGCGATCACTCTCCGCAAAACATATATAAAGAGTGCGACAGATGAGCTGCTGTGGATATGGCAGAAAAAGTCAAACAACATCCATGACCTTAAAAGCTCAGTATGGGATGAGTGGGCTGACGAGGATGGTTCTATTGGAAAAGCCTACGGATACCAGCTTGGAGTCAAGCATCAGTACAAAGAGGGCATGATGGATCAGGTAGACCGTGTGATCTATGATTTAAAGCACACACCTTTCTCACGAAGAATTCTTACCAATATATATGTGCATCAGGATCTTCATGAGATGAACCTTTACCCTTGTGCCTACAGCATGACCTTTAACGTGACACAGAAAAAGGGTGACGATAAACTCACACTAAATGGCATCCTGAACCAGCGTTCACAGGATGTGCTTGCCGCAAACAACTGGAATGTATGTCAGTACGCAGTGCTTTTACACATGCTTGCACAGGTATGTGATATGCGTGTCGGAGAGCTGGTGCATGTTATCGCAGATGCACACATTTATGACAGACATGTGCCTATCGTAAAGGAGCTTATCAGCAGACCGCAGTACAATGCACCGAAATTCTGGCTCAATCCTGAGATCAAGGATTTCTACAAATTCACTACAGATGATATCAAGATCACAGATTATGTGACAGGTGAGCAGATCAAGGATATCCCGATCGCTATCTAGAATAGGAGAAAATCATGAATTTAATAGCAGCAGTTGATAATAACTGGGCAATCGGTAAAAATAACCAGTTGCTCGTAAGAATCCCGATGGATCAGAAATTTTTCCGTGAGATGACTACAGGAAAAGTCGTGGTCATGGGAAGAAAGACTCTCGAGAGTTTTCCAAACAGCAGACCGCTTAAGAACAGGACAAATATCGTGCTCACACACAATCCGTCATATCAGGTGGAGGGTGCTATAGTCGTACATTCGCTTGATGAGCTTCACGAGGAGCTTAAGAAATACAATTCTGAGGATATCTACATCATAGGTGGACAAAAGATCTATGAGCAGCTTGTCGATGAGTGTGATGTGGCTCATATCACAAAGGTGGATTTTGAGTATGACGCAGATGCATATTTCCCAAATCTCGATGAAAAGCCGGAATGGCAGGTCACAGGGGACAGCGAGGAGCAGACATATTTTGATCTGGAGTTCTATTTCCTCAGATACGAGAGAAAGCAGTAATAAATAAGTAGAAGTTGTGTAATTTACAAGTACAGAAATATGCTGTTTCGCATATTTCGTAAGAAAACATATATTATGTAGATAGAAGTGAGGGATGACAGCAGTATGGACATCACAGGAAGAAAATTATTTGTAAAAGCATTGGAAGAGGAAGGGGTAGATACTATATTCGCCTACCCCGGTGGTACGGTAACAGATCTTTTCGACGAGCTGTACAAGACCAATTCTGTCAATCTGGTGCTTCCAAGACATGAGCAGGGACTCATTCACGAGGCAGAAGGCTACGCAAAGTCAACAGGCCGTGTGGGTGTGTGTCTGGTTACAAGTGGTCCGGGAGCGACAAATATAGTCACAGGTCTGGCAGATGCGCATTATGATAATGTGCCGCTCGTATGTTTTACAGGACAGGTGCCGCTCAATCTCATCGGAAATGATGCATTTCAGGAGGTCGATATCGTAGGAATTACCCGGAGTATCACAAAATATTCGGTAACGGTCCGCGACAGAAAAGACCTTGGAAAAATAATTAAAATGGCATTTCATATCGCACAGACCGGTAAACCGGGACCTGTACTTATCGATCTGCCAAAGGATATACAGACAGCTTCAGGCCCGGCAGAGTATCCTGATCATGTGGATATAAGGGGTTACAAGATCAATGAGTCTGTTCATATCGGACAGCTCAAGCGCGCCTACAAGATGTTAAAGAGTGCAAAAAGACCGCTTATCTTAGCAGGAGGCGGAATAAATATAGCAAAAGCCAATGACAGGCTCCTTAAGTTCGTGGAAACCGAGGATATTCCGGTAGTTACAACTATCATGGGAAAAGGCGCAATCCCTACAAAGCATGCGCTTTACGTGGGAAACTGCGGTATGCATGGCAAATACGCGGCAAATAAAGCTGTCAGCGAATGTGATGTGCTTTTTTCAATAGGTACACGTTTCAATGACAGGATCACAGGTGATCTCAATGAGTTTGCGCCTAAGGCAAAGATCGTACATATAGATATAGATACAGCCGCGATATCACGAAATGTAGTCGTAGATGTGCCTATCGTTGCAGATGCCAATGTGGCTTTAGAGAAGCTGCTCGAGTGGGCAGAGCCTAAAAAGACAACAGCCTGGAAAAATCAGATCGCTATATGGGAAAACGAAAATCCGCTTACCATGAGAAGGGACAAGGGTATGTCTCCTCAGATGATCATGGAGCATATCAACAAGAATTACCCTAAGTCTATCTATGTAACAGATGTAGGACAGCATCAGATGTGGGCTACCCAGTACTTAGAGCTTGACGGTGACAGCCAGCTTCTTACCTCAGGTGGACTTGGAACTATGGGATTCGGACTTCCTGCCGCGATCGGAGCAAAGATCGCAAATCCTGACAAGGATGTAGTCTGCATCAGCGGTGACGGAGGACTCCAGATGAACATACAGGAGCTTGCGACATCAGTGGTACAGGGTGCAGGAGTCACAATATGCGTACTCAACAACTATTATCTTGGAATGGTGCGCCAGATGCAGCAGCTTTTCTATGGAAAGCGTTATTCTGCGACATGTCTCCGCAGGAGAAAGAGCTGTCCGGCAGAGTGCAAAGGACCAAATGAGGCATGTCCTCCATACACACCTGATTTCGTAAAACTTGTGGAAAGTTACGGTGGACACGGAATTCGCGTGGAAAAAGAAGAGGATATCGATGCTGCATTTGCAGAGGCAAAGAAATACAAAGATGTACCGGTGCTGATAGAGTTTATGATCGCTACGGATGAGATAGTTCTTCCTATGGTAAAGAGCGGAAATCCTATGAGCGAAATGATATTAAAGTAGGAGGTGCAGCGAGATGGAAATGACAAACAGATGGATAGCACTATATGTGGAGAACCAGGTCGGTGTACTTGCAAAGGTATCTGGACTTTTCTCAGCAAAATCATACAACCTGCAGTCTCTTACAGTAGGAACTACAGAGGATGAAACAGTTTCGCGAATGACCATATGCGTCACAAGTGATGACATTACATTTGAGCAGATCAAAAAACAGCTCAACCGTATGGTGGAGGTGATCAAGGTCATAGATCTGACAGATGTGCCTCTTCATATGAAGGAAATCCTTTATGTAAAAGTATCAAAGCTTTCGCGTGAGGAGATTACAGATGTGTTCCAGACTGCACAGGTATTCAATATCGATGTGGTCGACAAGAGTCCTGACAGCGTGATTCTTGAGAGCAAACTCACAGAGCATCGCAACAATGACCTTATTGCACTGCTCAAATCACAGTACAAGCATATTTCAGTAGTGCGCGGTGGTGCTGTGGCTATCGAGGCGATCAGTACAGGCTGCCGGTAATGGGATAATAGAACAGTTGGTGTAGAAATTGCCATAAAGATAAAGGACGAGGCGCAATGCCTCGTCCTTTGTTTAACGTGCGGTTACTTCAATGATCTCGCCCACGTACATAGTGTGCATATCGTGATCCCCATACCATTTCTCCATGATTGTAGGATCTGTAAAAGCTGCCTCCTCGATAGGTACGGCTGCCATTTTACGGCAGAGAAATACGAGGTTTGCTTCATCAGGATAAGGAATATTGTGTCTGTAGGCAGGTGTGAGTCCTGCTTTTTCCCATTTATCCTCATTACGCCCTGAATTTGCTCCGCAGTATTTAAGTGCATCGCGGTACTTCTCATCTAAGAATGAGAGTGAGAAAAATTCTCCGTTGTCTATGAATTCTTTTGTATAACGTGATTCCCTGATAAAAATAAAAGCAACATTTTTACCCCAGAGCACACCTGTTCCACCCCATGAAACTGTCATGGTGTTGGATTTGGTTTTGTCCCCTGATGTAACGAGTGCCCATTCTTTGCTGAGTTTTGTGAATGGATTTATCTCGAGCATATCGATTGGGTATGGCTGAAATGTATGCATAAGCTACCTCCTGATTATAAAATTGACAAAAAATATTAAGTGTCATATAATACACTTAACAAGGCAGTCGGTAGGTGAGTGCACATCACCTGATCCGGCAAAATAAGTTAATAAGTTATATAAGAATAGCCGTTCCTTACTTTTCCAGAGACAGGACGGCTATTTCTTATGTTTTCTGTGAGTATCTATGTAGGTCATTATCGCTATCAGCATGATAACGAAAGTAAATAAGTCATTCCAAGAAACCATAATAATCATCCTTTCCGCAGGCTCGGATCAGATGAGAGCACGTCCCCCAACTACCTTATTAAGGGTATTGTTATTTAAATTACTAATATTATATCATATAAAAAACTCTTTGTGCATATGAAGAATTGTTTCTATTTTCCTAAAAAATCATTAATTTGTAAAATCCATAGTTCAGCGTTATAATACAATAAGAGTTAATGAGAAAAGGAGCGACAGGATATGTTAAAATTGTGCATAGCAGAGTCAAATTCACTTGAAACTCCGAAAACGGATATAGAGGCATTATTTAAGCAGATACGTATAAAGGGAACAGATGAGGAAAAAGCCGTTATATCAAAAATTGAACAGGGTAAATACAATGACGATACCTCTTTTATAGATAGATTTGGTTATAAATTATATTTGTCAGAACTAAGTACCGGATGCAAGGCTGCATTGTGCGTTCTTAATAAGCCTGATATGCAGATAGATCTTATAGAATGTGGCATAAACGCTTTGGATGTGATTTTATCCATCTGCAAAAATGGTTCTGTTATAATGAGAGAACGAGGGGTTACGATCAAAGACTATTCAGAAGATGGAAAGATAGAAGTTGAACTTGATGGATATTTATTCACAACAGTGGACAGGCTTAACTACTATTTATTTAATGAAAGACCTTTTACTCCAGACCTCACTATAGGAGGAATAC
>CAVABC010000052.1:11048-22302 GCA_963586665.1 Acutalibacteraceae bacterium | reverse complement strand
ATGTAGCCATATACTTCTCAAATCAGTAATTTCTTTTAATGTACCAAGGTTAATCCCCACTATCCAGCCGCAACTATCCTACACTCCCGCATCCACGCGCTCACCTCTGGCTTTGATTCCATCAGCCGCTTTCAGATCCTGCTGATACGGATTTGACTCATTATAATATTTTATCTGTGTACTTGTCACTCCACCCGACACATATGAGCGTCCACATTCAGGGCAGACCGATGTCTGTATACGGACCGATGCGGATATCACTTTTCCATCACTCTCTGATGCCTTGTTGTAGGCATTTGACACATGCTGCCCCTCGTGTGCTCTAACCGCTGCCGATGCAGCTTCAGGCGATACATGTGCCGCACTTTTAAATGACACATTCATCTCATCCGATCCATCCACATATTTTCGGTTTTTACAGGTCTGACATTCTTTTGATTTGTCATCTTTTCCGTCAACATTTTCTGTATATGGTGCATATGTTTTTCCTTCATTTTCATTTCCATATCCATACAGTCCTATATTGTTGTCTATACCTGTTATACCCATAATATCTCTCCTCTTAAATCGACCTTTATGTTACTATATAAAAAATTATACGATATCAATATTTTGATTTCAATTCACTTCGTGGATTTTCCAACCACATCCATATATCTCCGTGTATGGCACTTATTACCCACTGTCATTTTCTATATATTCTCCGTATGCCTGCACCTTGGGAATCCCGTGCATCCCCAGAACTGTCCATATCTGCCGTTTCGTTTTTGCATAGGCATATTACATTCCGGGCAGAATTTAATCGGATTTTCGTTTTCTGCACTCGTTCCTGAATTCTGTTCCATACTATTTTCTGTACTTTGTTCCGCACTATGTTGTGATAACTCTTTTCCCATATGCTCAAACACCTGCTGGTTCATCTTACAGTCGGCAAGTGCCCTGTGTGCACCATCTGTAGAGATGCCATAGTACTCTGCCAGATCACTCAGTCTTCTGTGCTTCCAGTCAGGGAATATCACTTTTGCAAGACGCAGTGTATCTATGTAATCATTGGAAAGTGTCTTTCCAAAATAACGCTCGCAATCTCTGTATATGAATTTCATGTCAAAGGTGCATATATTGTGTCCGACTAAGACATCATCTCCTGCAAAGTCAACGAATTGCTCCAGCACCTCATTGAAATGCGGTGCATCCTTTACCATGCGGTCAGTTATGTTGTTTACTCTGCTGGCTGCATATGGTATCGGCATTCCGGGGTTTACCAGTTCGCTAAATTCGTCTGCTATCCTGCCGTTTCTGACCTTTAGTGCTGATATTTCTATGACTTCATCTGTGTTGCAGGAAATTCCGGTTGTTTCAAGGTCAAACAGCACATAATCCGCTGTGTATTTATATAATTGTTTTCCTTCTATATTTCCTAACATGTGACTTCCTTCTTTTATCTTATGTATTATCTACTACGCATTACATTTCTCATATGCAAACAACGCAGCCCCGAGTGCTCCGCAAAGCTGTGCCTCATCACAGATATACAGTTTTGCACCAAGTTTTTCTTCGAGCGCGTTTGTGATACCTTTGTTTTTTGCCACACCGCCCGTCATCATGTACTCGCCCGGATTGTTCTGTCCGAGACGCGCAGCAAGTGCGCCTACCTTTGAGGCTACTGACATATTGAGTCCGTGGATGATGTCTGCAACTTCCTTATTCTGTGCCACGAGCGATACCACCTCTGATTCGGCAAATACTGTACACATGCTTGATATTACTATGTTTTCTTTCCACTCGAGTCCCTTTGTGCTCATTTCCTCGAGGGCTAGTCCAAGCGTTCTTGCCATCATCTCAAGAAAACGCCCTGTTCCGGCTGCACATTTGTCGTTCATCAGGAAGTTTTTGACTGCTCCATTTTCATCTATACTGATCGCCTTTATGTCCTGACCTCCGATATCAATGACTGTGCGGACATTTGGATTGAGGTAATGCGCGCCTTTTGCGTGGCAGGTGATCTCCGTGATGCTGTCATCTCCGCTGTCTATGTATGCACGGCCATATCCGGTCGTTACGATCCTTATGATATCATCCTTATTGATACCCGCTTTTTCCACGGCTTTCTCAAGACTCTTTTCCGCACTCATCATCGCTCCACCGCCTGTCGGGATGATCATTGTTGATTTGATCTTTCCGTCCTGATCGAGTATAACGACATCCGTACTTGTTGATCCGCTGTCTATTCCTGCTACATAGTAGACTCCTGATTGCATTTTTTTCTTTGCCTCCTCGCTGATGTTTTTTGCCGTATCCATATCCTCTGATCCTTCGATTGTCTCTGAAAATGCCTGTATTCTGGTCAGAAGCTGTCCTGCGCTCTGACTTGTAAAATCAGTCTCTATCTTTAAGAGTGGGACTTTGATATTTTTCTTTATGCTGGCATATTCAAAACCATAGTAATCACAGAATTTTATCGTGTGATAGATTATTCCTTTTAAGTTTGGATCTAAGAAAAGCTGATTTCGCCTCGTGCTGTTATTCATTCTAAAGCACGGCATCTGTCCGAGCAGACTCTCCGCATATGCCAGAAACATGGTATCCTCATCCATCTTTCTCATATCTTCCGGCAGTATTATCAACCTACGTCCTGACGTACAGGTCAGGTTTTCCACATCCATCTTTATGTTATCGTTTATAGTCTGCTCCAGCACGCTGCTGACATGGACTCCAAGCAGTCCGATGTACGGCTGTTTTTGTGCTTCGATACCGGCAAAGGAACTTATAAAAAGCTCTCTGTCAAATTTCTTTCCTGAATACTTTTCGTATGCGTCCTTAAGTTTTCTTATTGATCCGGCAAATTTCTCATTCTCACACTCGTTATCCTCATGTGGCAGATCAAGCATATATAGAAATTTACATTTTCCGGTACTTTCTATAATGTCATATACTCTTCTCATGGAATCACAGCAGTTTACGAGTATAAGTTCTTCCACCTTTCCTTCGAGAACTTCCTGTATCATTGATTTTCCAAATCCGCACAGATTAGCGTGTGCGATCTTGTCTGATTTATCAAAGTTTTCCGGCATCTCATCAAGCACCGCACATTCCTGTCCGAATACCTTAAAAAGCTCTACCGGTGCGTATTTACAAACATAATATATCATCTGAATATTTTACTTCCTATCTTTATGTATCTTCTTATTTTGTTTATCCTGCATATTTATTATCAGTTCTGCCTAAAAACTGCATCAAAAATCATTTGCTATGTGCTGTCAAAATTACCAGCCCGAGCTTGCTTATAAATCATTCATGTCTGTTATTCATGTCCAAGCATCTCCACAAATGCCTGCAGTCTCGTGGAGATCTGTCCGTCACTGGCATTTGCCGGATTGCAGCCATCACCGTCAAGTACCATCGTAGGCAGTCCCGACTCCTCCAATGCTTTCTTGATCAGACTGGATGCCCCGATAGTATTTTTGCAGCCCCAGTGTGCAAAAAGTATTCCACCATCAGCACCTGTCAGCTTTGCAAGCTTCTTTGACTCTTCAATCCGCTGGTCTATATTGCCGTTGTATATGCAGTTTACCATCTTCTCAGCCAGAGCCTCGTATGGATCTTCTGCTTTCATCTGACGGAAACCGTCTGCGATAAAATCACTTGCGCTTATATGGATCTTGCCACTGTAATTGAACACATCCTTTACCGCGTCCTGTAAAAACGGCATAGTATGCATCCACAGCACATGAAAACCATCAGAACGCGGAGCATTTTTTACATCATTATAAAGAAGTTTCGTATATTCTATCGAGCTTTCCGTTCCTGCCAGCAGATGACACATGAAAAGTGCATAAAGCTCATTTGTAAGTGTTGATGTGATATCATGATCTTTTCTCAAAATGAGCTGCTTCTCATAATATTCTGCGGCTTTTCTGCTGTTATCCACAGCTTTCTTTACAGCCTCCTCAGGGATTTTTTTACCTGTTACATCCTCCAAAAAACGCTTCAGTTCCCGAAGCTGTGCTGCAACATACTGTATTGAGTCATGATTTTTTTCATACGGCACATCTATGTAAAATCCCGGTATCTCATAGCTTTGCTTTAGGTATGGAAATGTCATCATGTTTCCGTCACAGGCGAGATTTGTATACACCATACATTTCGGTTTCGGCACTATTCCGTTAAGCGCAGCCCCAAGAAAGACTCTGTGGTATGAGCACATGGTCTCCGGGAATCCCTCTTCCTCTGTCTTTCTTAAAAATGTCTGTTCACACCTCGTTCCAGCCATAAAACAAGACAGAGCCTCCACGGAATACGGTGTCAGTCCTGCCGCTGTCAAAAGCTCTCCCGGAACAAAAATGCTGACCATTGCAGCATTTTCGGGCTTTGCGAGAGCATTTATTATATTTTTCATTACAACCTTTGCCACATATCTGCCTGATGAAGGAAGCTTTCTGTCCGGAAAAAGTTCAAGTCTTTTCTCCTGTAATCTGTATCCTGTCAGAAGCAGTCTGCGCGCCTTGTCGGGATCTTCCTGTGACATGCTGCCTACTGTGCTTCCAAATTTATCTAATATATCCATTTATATTTCATCTCTCTTCACAATTTTCTTATTCTAATTCACCTATGCCTATCCATTACCATAATGTTTGACAATCACAATAGTAAGATACCCTTCTGCCTTCCCTAGCTCATCCACACCCCTATAGATGCGCTCATCCTCCATACCGCAGTTTGTGACTCCGTAGACTTCCATTTTGCATCCCGAAGCCATAGCCTTTTTTAGCACTTCTATCAGATCACCGAGCTTTTTACCTGATTTCATGTATACACAGGTGCCGCTGTATCCGATCGTCTTTTCCACATCATATGATGCCGGAATGATATGTATTTCCTCTCTCATCTCGCCAAGCGGTATCCCAAGCCTTGCGGCTGCCGCGCAAAATGACGGCACACCGCTTATCATATACGCTCCAAAGCCTGCTGCGGTGACACGCTTATGAATATACATGTATGTGGAATAAACACTCGGATCACCTATCGTAAGCATGCCTACTGTCTTTCCCGACTCAAGCTCTGCAACTATGTCCTTATATATCTTTTCATGTGCTGCATCAAGCTTTTTCTTATCCTTTATCATCGGAAACGGTGTGCACATGATCTGCTTCTTTGCTATATCAGGGTACACCTTTTTTACTATCTGATATGCATAACATTCCTCCGTTGACACAGCAGGTATTGCTATGACATCACAGAAGCGTATCGTCTCGTATGCTTTTATGGACATAAGCTTAGGATCTCCCGGTCCGACGCCTATACCATATAATATCGCGCTTTCTAACGCTTTTTCTTTTTCTGATGTATTTTTGTTTATATCCATATCTTAGTTTCCTGCTTTTATATCAAATATCCTTTTTGCATCTATATTTATCTTCAATCCGTCTTCAGTGATGAGCACCAGTCTGTGTTCTGTCTCATCCACTCTTTTAAGCTGCCCTGTCACATGCTCATAGCTGCCGCCTGTCTTTAGTGCGTCAGGCTTAAAATATATTATATCCAGTTGTACTTTGCTCTTTTCATTGTGCCTAAAAATAATCTGCCTCAGCTTCTCATCAAGCTCTTTCTTTTTATCCTCATCAGGCTCATGCCACTGCTCTGTAAGCCTTGCAGTCTCCTCTATTGCAGCCTCATGCCCTGTCAGTGCTGCAAACGGTGAAAACTGTGCCGAGCGGTCCCATATAGACATCCGCGGATGCACATCTGACACATGATGCGGCAGATCTATGATATCATCATATTTTCCCATTCTATGCCTTGTGTCCTCCGATCTGATTGTTGCGCGATATCGTGGTAGCTCCCTCCTGCAAATTCATGCCCTTTAGCATGGCATTCTTGCCGTACTTTTTCTTTACCGAAAGCATAGCCTCCCGAAGTTTTCTCTCCTTTGCAAGCTGTTCATCCTCCTTGCGGTGCTTTTCCTCAAGCTTGCTGTAATCGGTAAACAGGTCAAGCTGCTCAAAGAAAGCTTCCTCTGTGGCTTCCTTTTCATCAACAAGCTTATTTGCGGTGACCGTAATCCTTCTCACAAGAAGATCAGGATCGACAATCCTGTCATAAAGCTCCATGACTGCGTCCATGATAATACGTGTAGACGATGTCTTTTTGTCGATATTTGTCGTACCGTGCGCATGTTTTGGCACTTTCCTGCCGTAGCGGTCTATGGTGATCTCTCCTTTATATGCCTTTTTCCTTACAGGTGCCTTGCGTTTTTGCGGCTGTGCATTTTCCATATCCGAAGTGCAGGCGCAGTCATCAGCTGCTGTCGGGTTTAAGTTTACAATGTCATAGCCTATCGTAAGCACTATCTGATCCGTCACAAGCCGCTTGTCCACGAGATCAAGCACAAGAAGATCCGTCATCTCACGGACTATCAGCTTTGCCTTTTCAAAATCATACGGACACTGCAGCACCTGTCCCGAGCTTATGCTGTTGGACTGCGGCTTATACGCCTTTACATCCGCCATAGTGACAGGCTCATATCCCCACGCATGGTCAATCAGAAGCTCTGCATTTATGCCAAACAGCTTATACAAAAGCTCCTCATTGTGGTAATCATTCGGCTTTCCTAGTGAGCATCTGGCTATATCTCCCATCGTATAAAGCCCGACTGACTCAAGCTTCTTCCTGTAGCCCTGTCCCACGCGCCAGAAATCCGTGATAGGTGTGTGATCCCACAAAAGCTGTCTGTAGCTTCTCTCATTAAGCTGTGCTATCCGCACATTATTGTTATCAGGATTTGCGTGTTTTGCAACTATATCCATTGCCACCTTGCACAGATACAGATTGGTGCCTATCCCTGCCGTTGCAGTGATATTTGTGTCTTTTAAAATATCCGAGATTATCTGTGATGCCAGCTCTTTTGCTGTCATGTGGTAGGTCTTAAGATAATACGTCACATCCATAAATACCTCATCTATCGAGTACACATGAATGTCCTCAGGCGCAATATACTTAAGATAAATATCATATATCTTCGTGCTGTAATCCATGTACATAGCCATGCGCGGTGGTGCCACTATATATGAAAGCCTGTACTCGGGATGCTCTTTTAACACCTCGGCATCATACGCTTCCCCTGCAAAATTTCTCCCCCTAAAGCCGCTGTTTAAAAGCTGTGACCATCTTTTTTTATTTACCTCGCGCACACGCTGTACCACCTCAAACAGACGCGCTCTGCCCGGGATGCCATATACCTTTAGGGATGGAGATACCGCAAGACATATTGTTTTTTCCGTGCGGGACGGATCTGCCACAACCAGATTGGTCGTAAGCGGATCTAAGCCTCTCTCTTTGCATTCTACCGACGCGTAGAATGATTTTAAATCTATCGCAATATAAATATGATCTTCCATAATTGATATTTTACCCACATCCATAGAAAATATCAAGAACAAACGTACGAGACGCAGACTATACCTTTCAAATCTCATTACTCAAAAAACAGACAGTAATACTATCCCTGATAATACAAAAATAGGAATCTCTCTTATGTTTATTGAGAAATTCCCATTTGGTATATTTTGTGTTACTGTTATCAGCTGCCGCTATTATAAAAACATCTGATTTTACACTACTAAGAAGAATTTTACAAGGAAAAGAAGTGAGATCGCATATGTGAGTATAGATACCTCTTTTGCTTTTCCTGTGAATACCTTAAGTACTGTATATGTGATAAGTCCAAGACCGATACCATGTCCGATAGATCCTGATATAGGCATTGCGATGAGCATGAGTGCTACCGGTGCCACCTGTGAGAGATCCTCGAAATCTACTTTCTTAAGACCGCCAAGCATAAGAATTCCTACATAGATCAGAGCTGATGACGTAGCTGCTGCCGGAATGATAGCTGCGATAGGAGCGATAAACATACATGCCAGGAAGAGGATTCCTGTTGTAAGAGCTGTAAGTCCTGTTCTACCGCCTGCCTCAACACCTGATGCAGACTCAACGAATGTTGTAACTGTCGATGTACCTGTTGCTGCACCAACGATAGTTGCTACTGAGTCTGAGATAAGTGCCTCTTTCATATTTGGCATATTTCCCTGTTTATCAACCATTCCTGCACGTGATGCAGTACCAACGAGTGTTCCGATAGTATCAAACATATCGATGATACAGAATGTGATGATAAGCGAAACTGCTGTAAACCAGCCGATACTTATAAAGTCTTTGAAATCAAACTTGAATAGTGTCGTATCTGCCATATCCTTAAATGCCGGTACAAATGAAGCTGTTGAAAGTGATGCAAATGGGTTTGTTCCAAAGAAGATCGCCTCTCCTGCCCAGTAAATCACACATGCAGCGAGCATTCCGAAAAGTACAGCTCCGTTTATGCCCTTGTGCGCAAGGATAATTATAACAAAAAGTCCGATGAACATTGTGACAACTGTAAGTACCATTGTAGGATATCCGTCACTCATGTTGTTCTTTGCAAGGCTCGGTGTAAGTGCTCCGAAAAAGTCCTTCATAACATAGAAAGGTCCTCCCTCTGATGAGTAAACACCTACGTTTGAACCAAATCCGATATTAAGGAGCATAAGTCCGATCGCAGGTGAGATTCCCATACGCACACCGTAAGGAATTGCATCTACTATCTTGTCCCTGATGTTAAAAATTGAAAGAACGAAGAATAATACACCCTCTATAAAGATGATGCACAGTGCAGCCTGAAAAGACTCCACATAGCTAAGTCCCGTAAGACTTACGATGTTTGCAACTACTACTGCAAAAAAGCTATTAAGTCCCATACCTGGAGCCAGAGCGAATGGCTTATTTGCAAGGAATGCCATGACAAACATACCAACTGCTGACGCGATACATGTTGCTAAGAATATACCATTCCATAACGCTTTTGTTCCCTCTGCGCCAAATCCGGTCAGGAGGTTTGGATTAAGAGCAATGATATACGCCATGGTCATAAATGTTGTAAGACCTGCGAGAATCTCTGTCTTAACCGTTGTGTTGTTTTCTTTGAGTTTGAAGATTTTCTCTAACATTTTTTCTCACTTTCTCTTTTTAATGTAATTTTATGATATGAGGTTCAAAAGATATTTTGACCCTTTAATCATTTTATGTTATTTGTGAATCACAATTGATCCCTGTGTTAGATCCACGAAAGCCTACGTGAATATCTGATGCATGCAGATTTTGACTAAAACATATCGCCACTGTTACAGAATACTTTCCCTGCGACTTCAGATAAATCTGCAAACTGCTTTATAGCCACAACATCTTCATCTATTGTCCCAAACCCATATGCAGCATGGATAAACTTAACCCCTGCCTTTTTGCTCGAGTCGTAATCGCCCTGTATATCTCCGACGTATACTGCTTCATCTATATGGTTTCTTTCAACGATAAGCTTTATATTCTCTGATTTTTCAAGAGCATTGTTGCCATAGCACTCTATATCCTTAAAGTACTTGCCTAGTCCGTGGTATTCAAAAAATGCCTCAATATATCCTGACTGGCAGTTACTTACTATATAAAGATCGTAAGTCTTTGACAACGTCTGCAAGGTTTCCTCTACCTGAGGGTACAACTGACCGCCGTGTGTCCTGAGATAATCATTTTCTTCTTTATAGCATACCTTAATAAGCTCATCTCTGCAAGCACAATTAGGAAAGATAATGGATGCCAATACATCCATTGTCTTTCCCATTACTGAATACATGTCTTCTTTTGTGACAGGTTCTCTCTCGTATCCGTACTCAGCAATGGCTTTGTTCCATGACTTTGCCACATTCTCTGCTGAGTCCCAGAGAGTACCATCCATATCAAAAATAATGCCTCTATGCTTCATCTATAGCCTTTCCTATATCATGTCTCATGTATTTGTTGTCGAACTGTACCCACTCGGTAGCCTCATAAGCCTTGGCTCTTGCCTCCTTAAGAGTAGCTCCGGTAGCGGTAATTCCAAGAACTCGTCCTCCGTTTGTAACGATATTTCCATTGTCATCGAATTTTGTTCCGGCATGGAAACAGAAATAATCATCCTTGCCATCAAAGTTCTCAAGTCCTGTGATAGGGAATCCCTTCTCGTATGATACAGGGTATCCGTCTGATGCGAGTACTACGCATACTGCCGCATTGTCCCCGAACTGAAGATCGATAGTGTCAAGTTTTCCGTCAACACATGCCTCCATTACATCAATGATGTCGTTTTTCATGCGTGGGAGCACTACCTGTGCCTCAGGATCACCGAATCTGGCATTGTACTCAAGCACTTTTGGACCGTCCTCTGTGAGCATGAGTCCGAAGAAGATAACACCTGTAAAAGGTCTGCCCTCCGCAGCCATAGCATCTACAGTTGCCTGATAAATATACTTCTGACAGAAATCATCTACCTCTTTTGTGTAGAACGGGCTTGGTGAGAAATTTCCCATACCACCTGTGTTAAGTCCTGTATCTCCGTCACCGGCACGCTTATGATCCTGCGCAGATGACATGATCTTTATTGTCTTTCCGTCTACGTATGAAAGAACAGATACCTCACGGCCTGTCATGAACTCCTCAACTACCATGGTATTGCCGGCTGTACCGAATTTCTTGTCCTCCATGATAGTTTTTACGCCCTCTTTTGCCTCCTCTAAGGTGTTGCAGATAAGTACACCTTTTCCGAGTGCCAGTCCGTCAGCCTTTAATACGATAGGCATTTTGGCTGTCTCAAGGTACTTAAGAGCTTGCTCCGGATCAGTAAAGTTCTCATATGCTGCTGTAGGGATATTGTATTTTTTCATGAGATCCTTTGAAAATGCCTTTGATCCCTCGAGGATTGCTGCATTTTTCTTTGGTCCGAATACCTTAAGCCCCTCAGCCTCAAATACATCAACGATACCGCCTACAAGTGGATCGTCCATTCCTACTATTGTAAAATCTATCTCTTTTTCTTTTGCGAATGCAACGAGCTTGTCAAACTCCATGGCTCCGATAGGCACACACTCTGCGAGTGCTGCTATTCCTGCATTGCCCGGTGCACAGTATATCTTGTCAACTCTGCTGCTCTTTGCCACGCTCGTAACGATAGCGTGCTCTCTTCCACCGCTTCCTACTACTAATACTTTCATGTTGGTCTCCTTTTACTCACTAATTATAACATGTCCGTCCACTACAGACACCTTGCCGTTTGCGATCAAATCTATAGCCTTTGGCATGATGATCCACTCTGCCTGCTCCATTACCCTGCGCTGGAGCACCTCAGGTGTATCGCCCT
>CAVABC010000052.1:2072-10386 GCA_963586665.1 Acutalibacteraceae bacterium | reverse complement strand
GTATTATACATCATATGCTCCTCTACCTGTCCCTCACGAGCCATCATTGTAAAGATCGGTGGGATAGGATAGCTGTTTTTCTCAACTACGGCACGTTTGCCCTCTGGAAGCATACGTGGGATGTTCTCGTAGAAACCGCCACCTGTGATATGGCTGCATGCCTTTACTGTGACTCCTGCATCCTTTACTGCCTTGAGTGCTTTTACATAGATTCTTGTAGGAGCAAGAAGTGCCTCACCAAGTGTAGTGCCAAGCTCCTCATGGTACGTATTAAGTGTCTCCTTGTCCATCTTGAAGATCTTTCTGACAAGTGAAAATCCGTTTGAATGAACACCTGTAGATGCCATTCCGATGAGGACATCACCGTCTTTTAAGTTCTCACCTGTGATGATGTCTTTTCTGTCTACGACACCTACTGCAAAACCTGCAAGATCGTACTCATCCTCTGGCATAAGTCCCGGATGCTCTGCTGTCTCTCCTCCGACAAGTGCACAGCCTGACTGCTTGCAGCCCTCTGCCACACCGCTTACGATAGTAGCGATCTTCTCAGGATAGTTCTTGCCACATGCTATATAATCAAGGAAAAATAATGGTTCTCCGCCTGCACATGCTACGTCGTTTACGCACATTGCAACCGCATCGATACCGATAGTGTCATGCTTGTCCATGATGAATGCAAGCTTTACTTTTGTTCCGCATCCGTCTGTTCCGGATAAAAGAACAGGATCCTCCATATCTTTTATTGAAGCAAGTGAAAATGCTCCTGAGAAACCGCCAAGACCGCCTAATACTTCCGGTCTCATTGTCTCTTTTACATGCTTTTTCATAAGCTCTACTGACTTGTAACCTGCTTCGATATCAACACCTGAATTCTTGTAATCCATTATTGTTCCTCCTAAAAATCGTTATTGATCATCCGCCCTGTAACTAATATATGAAGCGAAAATACGTTACCTATAGTATAACTTTGACAGGCTGTAATTTCCAATTATATATTATAATTATTCTTATTAGTTTTGCTAATATAAAATATCTTTTATAGAAATAATACTTATAATTTATTTTTCATATTTTATTGACAATGACGTACCATCATCCTACACTATCCATGCAAACCATTGAATGAGCCGCCTGGAGTGTGGGCTGCGCGGCTCACTCAAAATCATATTATGGAGACAAAAGATAATGAAACAATTGAAGAACTTTCTGATAATAACGATCAGTATCACGATCATGTCGATCGGCGTATACTATTTTAAATTTCCAAACAACTTCACATTCGGTGGTGTGACCGGTGCAGCTGTCGTGTTTGCAAAGATCACTCCTCTGTCAGCGAGTATGTTTTCTACTATAGTAAATATGGTACTGCTTGTCGTGGGTTTTTTTTTCCTCGGAAAGAGCTTTGCGATAAAAACCACATATGCCACAATACTGCTTTCTGTAGAGCTGCTCGCTCTCGAAAAGCTTGACCCGCTTACACATCCGCTCTCGAATGAGCCTATGCTCGAGCTGATTTTTGCCATAGCACTTCCTGCTATCGCATCTGCACTGCTTTTTTACGAAGGTGCATCAAGTGGCGGTACAGATGTAATCGCTATGATAGTAAAGAAATACACACATGTTGAGGAAATCGGCATGGCACTGTTTCTGACTGATCTGGTCATGATCATCATTGCCTGCTTTGTATTCGATATAAAGACAGCTCTCTACTCATTTGTAGGACTTGTCGTAAAATCCTTTATGATCGATGCGATTATTGAAAATATCATGCTGCGCAAGTCGATCATGCTCATCTGTGATGATAAGGATGTGATATGTGATTTTATTATAAATACTCTCGGAAAAAGTGCTACATATGTAGATGCGCGCGGTGCATACACCGGTGAGCAGAATTATATCGTTTTCAGTACACTTACAAAGAAACAGGCTGTGGAACTGAGACACTTTATACATGAGAATAATCTGCGCGCCTTTATGTCAGTGATGAGCACCAGTGAGGTATTTGGTAAGGGATTTTCTTCACTATAATTGGTGATAAGACTTGTATAATGTATAAGGAGATTATTATTAGCTACGCACCATTTAAATAGATAATTCAAAACAGCCACAACTGCGATTGATGATTCAATCACAGCTGCGGCTGTTTTATTTGTAATATAAAATTATGTCAATTAAATTAGTGCTTTGGAATAAGCTTCTCTGTACCACCCATGTATGGCTGAAGTGCCTTAGGGATATTTACAGATCCATCTGCATTTAAGTTGTTCTCAAGGAATGCGATGAGCATACGTGGTGGAGCAACTACTGTATTGTTGAGTGTATGTGCGAAATATTTCTTTCCGTCCTCACCCTTTACACGGATCTTGAGACGTCTTGCCTGTGCATCGCCAAGGTTGGAGCAGCTTCCTACCTCGAAGTATTTCTTCTGTCTTGGTGACCATGCTTCTACGTCACATGATTTAACCTTGAGATCTGCGAGATCTCCCGAACAGCACTCAAGTGTACGAACAGGTACGTCAAGGCTTCTGAAAAGCTCTACTGTGTATTTCCACATCTTCTCATACCACTCTTTAGACTCCTCAGGCTTACATACAACGATCATTTCCTGCTTCTCGAACTGATGGATACGGTAAACACCTCTCTCCTCGATACCGTGCGCACCTTTTTCCTTACGGAAGCATGGTGAGTAGCTTGTAAGTGTGTATGGAAGCTTTGACTCATCATTGATCGTGTCGATGAATTTACCGATCATTGAGTGCTCGGATGTTCCGATAAGGTAGAGATCCTCGCCCTCGATCTTGTACATCATGGCATCCATTTCCTCAAAACTCATAACACCTGTTACGACATTTGAACGGATCATGAATGGCGGAATGCAGTATGTGAATCCCTTACCGATCATGAAATCTCTTGCATAAGCTGTCATTGCTGAATGGAGACGTGCGATATCTCCCATAAGATAATAGAAACCGTTTCCTGCAACCTTTCCTGCTGCATCAAGATCTATTCCGTCAAATCTCTCCATGATATCTGTATGGTATGGAATCTCAAAATCAGGAACTACAGGCTCACCGAATTTCTCATTCTCTACATTGAATGTGTCATCTTTTCCGATAGGTACTGATGGATCGATGATATTAGGGATCTTCATCATATCCTCTAATACCTTGTCCTGATACTCTTTCTCGAGTGGCTCAAGCTCTGTAAGACGCTTAGAGATTTCTGCAACCTCTGCTTTTACAGCCTCTGCCTCTTCTTTTTTGCCCTGTGCCATAAGCGCACCGATCTGCTTTGAGATCTGGTTTTTCTTAGATCGAAGATCATCAGCTTCCTGCTGTGCCTCTCTGGCTTTCTTATCTAATTCGATCACTTCGTCAACTAATGGAAGCTTGTGATCCTGAAATTTCTTTTTGATATTTTCTTTTACGAGTTCCGGGTTCTCTCTTAAAAACTTTAAGTCTATCATAATTCCTCCAAAGTATTATGTTTTTATAACTTCTAACATTTTACTCTGAAACCCCTTAAAATGCAAGTCTTACTGTTTTTTATCGAAAATCCTTAAGCGGATACTTGTCAGTAAGCTCTTTGATGATTGCCTTTGCAGGCTCAACTGCGCTCTCGCCCTCTTTGATGATCATGGCGATTGCCTCAGCGACTCTGTCAAAGTCATCCTCTTTAAGGCCTCTTGATGTAGCAGCCGGTGTACCAAGACGGATACCGCTTGTAACAAATGGCTTCTGAGGATCATTCGGGATAGTATTCTTGTTGGCTGTGATATGAGCCTGATCAAGAAGCTTCTCGATAGATTTTCCTGTAAGTCCGAACGGAGTAAGATCAACAAGCATAAGGTGATTGTCTGTACCGCCTGATACGATCTTTATTCCACGGCTTGTAAGTCCGTTGCAAAGAGCCTGTGCATTCTTTACGATCTGCTTCTGATACTCTTTGAACTCCGGCTGTAATGCCTCTTTGAAGCAGACTGCCTTTGCAGCGATAACGTGCATAAGTGGTCCGCCCTGTGTTCCAGGGAAGATTGCTTTATTGAAGTTGTATTTGTCCTGCATCTCCTGACTGCAGAGAATCATTCCTCCACGAGGTCCGCGGAGAGTCTTGTGTGTAGTTGTAGTTGTAACATGTGCATATGGGATCGGGCTTGGATGAAGTCCTGCTGCAACAAGACCTGCTATATGAGCCATATCTACCATGAGCACTGCTCCTACCTCATCTGCAATCTCACGAAATCTCTTGAAATCAATAGTTCTTGCATATGCAGATGCACCTGCGATGATCATTTTAGGCTTGCACTCAAGTGCTATCTCTCTTACCTTATCATAATCGATAAATCCCTCATCATTTACACCATAAGGCACGATATTGAAGTATGTACCTGAAAAATTGACAGGTGAGCCATGTGTAAGATGTCCGCCATGATCAAGGTTCATTCCCATAACTGTGTCACCCGGCTTAAGGATGGCAAACTGTACAGCCATGTTAGCCTGTGCGCCTGAATGAGGCTGTACGTTAACATATTCGCAGCCAAAAAGCTCTTTTGCTCTTTCTCTTGCAAGCTCCTCCACTACGTCAACGCACTCACATCCACCGTAGTATCTCTTTCCCGGATAACCTTCGGCATATTTGTTGGTAAGGATACTTCCCATTGCAGACATAACTGCAGGGCTCACCCAGTTCTCTGATGCAATCAGCTCAATATGGCTGTTCTGACGGTCAAATTCGTCTGTGATAGCTGATGCTATCTGTGGATCTACATTTTTGATGTCATCAAGTGTATACATTTTAGATCTCCTTTTCACGTTTTGTTGTATTAATGCGCTACCACGCAAAACTTTTTTTATATTCTACTATTTTATAGGCTATGTGGCAAGAATAAATTATTTATCTGTAACCATTCAGGTTACTGTTTAGTATAGAAATAAATGGTTCGCAACTGTGAAGGTACTGAACAGTTACGAATATTTTTATAAAATAAGGACATCCTTACAAAAAGGAGGTCCCTATTTTGAAAAACAATGTAAATAATAAACTGTCAAACGACCAAAAGCGAAACTGTGAATATAATGAATATGTAAAACGCATCACTCCCACTTATAGTCTTCCTGCTCATATGATAAAGGCATTCCTGCTAGGTGGAATGATCTGCACTCTTGGACAGCTTATCGTAAATATTTGTGTATACTACTGTAACATACCGCCTGACGAAGCTCCTTTGTGGTGTAGCATGATTCTGATACTGACAAGCTGTATCCTTACTTCACTTAATCTATACGCACCACTTGCCTGCTGGGGTGGTGCTGGTGCACTTGTTCCTATTACTGGTTTTGCAAACGGAATGTGCTCATCTGCCTGCGAATACAAAGTGGAAGGCCAGATATTTGGTATAGGCTGCCAGATATTCAAAATTGCCGGTCCTGTAATATTATATGGAATCTTTTCAAGCTGGATACTCGGTCTTATATATCTGATATATGTTACTATTCGTCTATGATGGCATAGTCAGCAGATGATATTTCGTATACTTTGACATTCATCTCATCCTCTTTATCTATCTGTCTGCGTGCCATATTTGCAAAATCAACTGCTGCCACAATATTTTTAAATCCCGGCATTACCGGACATATTCCTGTTCTTATACGAATATTAGCCTGATTATCATCTCCAATGATCTGACGGATAAATGTATCATTCAGCCTTCTTACCTTGTAATCCATGTCAGGTGTAACTACATCAAACGGCATGAACAACACAAACTGATCGGAAACTATTCTTGTAAAATAAGTTTCGGTTTTTTTGGAGATCGTACTGATTATATAATTAGTAAAATCCTTTAACAGGCGATCTCCTTTTTCATAGCCATATATCCTGTTGTAGACTGTAAAATTCTCAATATCCGAATAAACTACGACATATGTATCTGTCAGGTTATCCGAAAGTGCTCTACCAGCAAGCTCCATAAAACGCGTAAATGATATAAGACCTGTAAGGTTATCGTAATCACCGGACTCAAGACAATTGCATTTGTTTTGTCCAGCCTCTGTACGTCTCTTGCGATATATGGCCATAATCTTTGCGACCTCTGAAAGCTCCCTCCTTTTGTCTTTCGACCAGAAACGTTTCTGCTCTGTAGTAACAAAAGCTATTGTTCCTCTGTATTCTTCCTCACCGTATATAGCCACATACAATACCGTTTTTGCATTCTCCTGGAGCAGAATATTCTTCGCACTGTCCGAAAAGCTATCCATCTTGTCATAATTTATCACAACTGTATTGTACTCATCTGCCCACTTATAAAATTCAATAAAATCATCCTTTTTAAATGGCATCTCAATTCCAAGGTTTTTCCTGGTTCCATCAATGCGCCACTGATAAAGGCTAGTTGCAACTCCCCTTGCAATCTCACTCCTTATTGCCGTAACCCTGTCAAGTTGAAATCTGATTCCCATTATCTCAAGCATAAGATTCATAGCTTTTTCAAAGCTGGTATTTCTCTCAAATACCTCAAACGCTGTTGCAAGTATATCATTTTGGAAATATCTTGCATCTATACGATCCGATACATTCCCACCATGTATACACTCCTCAAATCTGTGCATATTGTCACAGAATGCATACCTGTTTCGCCCCTGCTTCTTTGCCTGATAAAGTGCCCAGTCAGCATTTCCAAATATCCTGTCATAGCTACTGTGAGGCATGTTTTCCGTCACAAAACACACCCCGACACTACACGTGGGCGTATAGTCATTCTCCGTAAAATGAAGTTTTCTTACTTCCTTCATAAACCAATCGACACTTGAAATAATCGTTTTGTTATTGGTATTCATCACAAATACCAGAAATTCATCTCCGCCTATTCGGGCAACAACCGCATTTTCAGAGAAGCATCGCATAAGTAAATCTGATATTGCTACCAGAACCTTATCTCCAAAAAGATGTCCATATGAGTCATTTACACCTTTGAAATAGTCCACATCCATAACCAGCATGGCGCACGCCTCATACGGTGTCTTTGAAACAAGATAATTCTCAATAAGTTCTTTTCCTCTGACGCGGTTATAAAGCCTTGTCATCGGATCGCGCTGTGCCTGTTCACGATACTTGTTCTCAATAACCCGTTGAAACGTAATATCTTTCTTAGTAAGAATGATGTAATCCTCGCCAGTGGTCTGATCGATCATGTGTATTTTACGTATGCGTTTCAACTTGTGCTCATTTTCATTTTCAACGCATTCTAACTCCAGGCTACCATCATCCATACCTCTGATGAACTGGACATAACGGTTTTTCTCTGATTCACTGATCCTGCCATCACTTTCGAGCTTTGACATATACCCATTGATACTGGAAACCATCTTTAGTTTCTCATCATATTTGATTGCAGTGTCAGTCACCGGATGATATTCGTACACAACGATATCTGCAGTTTTTAACAGCTTTTCGTATATAGCAAGTTTTTCTTTTAATCTGATGTCATCCATATTGGCACCTCTATTCTGCAATACTATGATTAAATGGAGCAAGAAGCCTTTATAACCTTTATTTATATAATCATTGTACTCTAACAAACATAATTTTACAACAAAACATTCGTAAAACGTTATAATTTTATCTATTATGACAAAAAGCAGCCCTAAAAAGGGCCGCTTTATCATTCATTTATTAAATTCATAAACTAGGCTGCTTTTCTTCTTTTTGAAACAGCTGTCATTCCAATACCAATTCCTGCCATTGCAAGAATCAGCCATATATACATGTTGTTCTCATCGGAGGTCTTTGCAGCTTTTGTAGTTGTTGCTGCACTCGCTTTTACTTTTACGAATGCAAATATGCTGAAATGATCTGTCTCAAATACCAGCTTTCCATCTACGATAGATGATGTGCAGGCAACAAGTTTGTCTCCGTCTACACGAAATACTTTGATTGCCTCATTATCAGCTAATGTGAATGGCATATCCATTGTTACCTGAACTTTGTCTGCAAGCTGGTGGATCTGTGTTGTTCCATCTGTGAGACTAAGCTCGTATACTGTAACATCTTTAACTCCTGCGATCTTATTCTTTACTACATCTGTAACCTTTGTTACTTCCTTCTCGTCAGTTACTTTCTTTGACTCGAATTTTACAGTAGCAGGAAGGATACCCTTTGTATCTTTTACAGTTGTCTTGCTGTCATCTGTGCTTGCTACTACTGAGCCTGCTGCAAGAGTCTTATCTGTAGTAGTTGTTGAAGATGATGCACTGTTGCTGCTTCCGTTATTATCTGTGTTGCTGTCATCACCTGTGTTGGTGTTGTCGTTCTTGTT